>JAEUJM010000017.1 GCA_016794585.1 Acidimicrobiales bacterium | reverse complement strand
AGTTCACCCTACGGACATCTGCCTGTGTGCTGGAAGGGGACGACCTGTGGATTTCACAGGGATTTCCCCACCCTGCCTGGGGACACCGGGGGGTGGGCTGTGGGGTTGTACCGTCGGCGACCGTGCGCCAGCTCCTCCCCGCGGCCCTTCCCGAGGTCGATCCGGTGACGACCTACGCCGGCGACGCCCGCCCGGCGCCCGAGGGCCGGCCCTGGGTGCTCGTGAACATGGTGGCGAGCACCGACGGCGCCACCGCGGTCGAGGGCCGTTCGGGCGCGCTCGGGGGTCCGGTCGACCGGGCGGCCTTCACCGCTCTCCGCGCGATTCCGGACGTGATCCTGGTCGCCGCCGGGACCGCTCGAGCCGAGGGTTACGGGCCGCCTCGCACGCCACCCGAGCTCCAGGCGGCGCGCCAGGCGCGCGGTCAGACCGCCAAGCCCCGCATCGCCCTCGTCACCCGCACGCTCGATCTCGACTTCGACGGCGAGCTGTTCTCCGACCCGGCCAGCCGCTGCCTCGTGATCGCACCGGAGGATGCCGACAGCGAACGCCTCGCAGCCGCCGCGGGGGTGGCCGACGTCGTCATCGCCGGCCGGGGCGGGGTGGACCTGCCCGCTGCGCTCGCCCACCTGGCTGCTGCAGGCACGACGGTCGTGCTCGCGGAGGGCGGGCCCAGCCTCCTCGGCCAGCTCGTGGCGGCCGACCTCGTCGACGAGCTCTGCCTCACCCTCTCCCCCACCCTCGTGGCGGGCGAGTCGGCCCGCATCGTCCACGGACCCGATCTGCCCAGCGGCCTTGCGCCCCTGCACCTCGACCGGGTGCTGGAACAGGACGGGACGCTGCTGCTGCGCTACCTCGTGGACCGCCAGCGCTGAGCGGCCCGCCGCACCCGGCTGGGCTAGTGGGCCTTCGGGGCGGTGGCCTTGAGCAGGCCGATCTCGCGCTCGAAGTCGCCGGGATCGTCGAACCCCTTGTACACGCTGGCGAAGCGCACGTAGGCCACTTCGTCGAGCTCACGGAGGCGGGCCAGCACGGCGAGGCCGATCTGCTCGGTCGTGATCTCGCCGCCCTGGAGACGGGCCTCGTCCTCCACCGAGAGGGCCAGGGCCTCGAGCTGTTCGGCGCTGATGGGGCGACCCTTGGCCGAGGACTCGACGCCGCTCATGATGCGGCCCCGATCGAACGCCATGTGGTCGCCCGAGCGCTTCACCACCACGAGGGGCAGCTCCTCGAGGCGCTCGAAGGTGGTGAAGCGGTTGCCGCAGTCGAGGCACTGGCGGCGCCGGCGGATGGCGGTGTCGTCGTCGGCCGTGCGCGAGTCGACGACCTTGTCGTCCACACCTCCACAGCTCGGGCACCGCATGGCGGTGACGCTAGCGCGCGGCCCCACCGCCCCCACTGGCCCCTCAGGCTGCGAGCGCGGCGAAGAGGTCCCGGCCACGCCGTCGACCCGTACCCGACCGTGTCGTCGAGCTTCCGACCTCGATGCCGCTCAGTCGAGCTGGAGCTGCATGCCCGGCTGCAGGGAAGTGACGCCGCCGTTGCGGGCCACGAGACGATCGACGGTGGCGGCGACATCGCCGCCCGCTGGCGTGATCTGGCGGGCGACACCCCCGAGGGTGTCGCCCGGGCCCACGACCAGCGAGGTGGCCCCCGGCGCGATGGTCGAGGGCTCGACCAGCGCCGGGGCACCTGCGGATGTGGCAGCAGCGGGAGCGGTGAGGGGACCGCTCCCGGCGCTGCCGCCCAGCACCTGCAGGCCCGCCACCACCCCGACCGCCGCGCCCACCACAAGCGCGACGACCAGGACGAGGGCGGCCACACGGCGGCGCCGGTAGACCTCGGAGGAGGGACGGGCGGCCTCGTCGGCGAGACCGCCCTGGAGGAGCACGAGCGTGGGGCGACCATCGACGTCGGGCACCGGCGCCAGGTGGCGACGGGGAGTGACCTCGGGAGCGGTGAGCGACTGGATGGCGACCATGGGTTGATTCTCCTCAGGGGGTGTGACAGCGACGGCGGGCCACACCGGGTGAAGCGTCGACCGGGCACGAACGCCCGTTCGAGAGCCACCCAACCACGAACGAGCGTTCGATGTCAACCCCGAACGAACAGATGTTTGCCACCGTCCGGTCACCGTGGTACTTTGCAAACGTCTGTTCGACCAGAAGCGAGGCTCCCCCATGTCGGAAAATCCCGTGCGCGACGATTCCGTCACCCTCACCGAGCGCCAGCGCCAGATCCTGGACTTCATCGAGGCCCAGATGCGCGAGCGCGGCTACCCGCCCTCGGTCCGTGAGATCGGCGAGGCGGTGGGCCTCACCTCGCCGTCCACCGTCCACTCCCACCTGGCCACCCTCCAGCGCTACGGCTTCCTGCACCGGGACCCCACCAAGCCCCGCGCGCTCGAGGTGCGCTACGACCCGACGTCGGGCGCGGCGGTCGAGCGCCGACCCGTGCGCCACGTGCCCCTGGTGGGCGACGTGGCCGCCGGCACCGACGTCCTCGCCCAGCAGAACGTCGAGGAGACCATCCCCGTCCCCGCCGACCTCGCCGGCGAGGGCGACCTCTTCATGCTGCGGGTGCGGGGCGACTCCATGGTCGAAGCCGGCATCCTCGACGGCGACTACGTCGTGGCCCGGGCCCAGCCCGAGGCCAACCAGGGCGAGATGGTCGTGGCCGGTATCCCCGGCGGCGAGGCCACGGTGAAGACCTACAAGCGCGACGGCGACCAGGTGGTGCTGGTCCCCGCCAACGCCGCCTACGAGCCCATGGTCTTCGCGCCCGACGAGATCACCCTGTACGGCAAAGTGGTGACCGTCATGCGAAAGGTCTGAGCTTCAGAGCTTCCTCGCGGTCCTCACGCTTGCGCGATGAGGACCTGCGGCTCCGGGGTCCTGTCACCGCTCCGTATCCACCGACGCCGGGCGCTTTGCGGCCGCAGTCCTCGGTAGACCTTCCAGGGTTCGTGTTCGTGGCGGCCGGCGCCCGGCGTCGGCGGACCCTCGGAGCGGCGCCACCCCTCCGCCTCCGGCCCTCCCCTGGCGGCGAGCCGGCCCGCACTCGTCATCGGGGGCGGGCGCCCCGCTCGTGGCGCGAGCCCTGCGGAGCGACCCTGGCTGCGCCTGCTTCGTTCGTGAACCGATCGGGGCTCGACGGGGTTTGGACACGATCGGCGCTCGTACACTTCGGCGTTCAGCATCCGCGACCTATCCGTCCGACCCCAGGAGACATCCCACCAATGGCCCTCGCCCCCGGCACCGCCGCCCCCGACTTCGAACTGCCCGACCAGAACGGCGACAAGGTCAGGCTCTCCGACTTCCAGGGCAAGCAGGCCGTCGCCCTGGTCTTCTACCCGTTCACCTTCACCGGCATCTGCGAGGGCGAGCTCTGCCGCCTCCGCGACGATCACTCGCAGTACACCGACGCCGGCGTGGCCGTGCTCGCAGTGTCCTGCGACTCGAAGAACTCGCAGAAGGTCTGGGCCGAGCAGCAGGGCTACACCTTCCCGGTCCTCTCGGACTTCTGGCCCCACGGCGCCGTGGCCCAGGCCTACGGCGTGTTCAACGAGGCCGTGGGTTGCGCCAACCGCGCCACCTTCCTGATCGGCCAGGACGGCACCATCGTCGACGCCTTCGAGACCGACAGCCTGGGCACCGCCCGCGAGGCCGACCGCTACACCGAGGCCCTCGCCAAGCTGTAGTCACGCACCATCGGGCACGCGAAGCAGGGCCGGCCGCAAGGCCGGCCCTCTTCAGTTCACCCGCGGGTCACACGCCGGATTGAAGTAGGTCGGCGAGGACGAACCAGGTGGCGTCGAGGTAGTCGCGTTCGATGTGCTCGTCGGCGCGGTGGGCGAAGGTCGAGTCGCCGGGGCCGAGGTTCACCGCCGGGATGCCGGCGGCGGCGAAGCGGGCCACGTCGGTCCAGCCGAGCTTGGCCCGAATCTCGAGGTCGTGGCGGCCGGCCAGGCAGGCGAGCAGGGGGTGGTCGAGGCCGGGTGGGGCGCCGTCGGCCACCTCGAGGCGCTCGAAGCGGTCGCCGTCGTCGAGCACGGGCGCGAGCAGCTCACGGACGGAGGCCTCGGCCTCGTCGGGGGTGCGGTCGGGGGCGAAGCGATGGTTGAGGACGACCACGGCATGGTCGGGGACGACGTTGCGGGCCACTCCGCCCTCGACGTGGACCGCCTGGAGGGCCTCGCGGTACTCACAGCCGGCCAGCACCGGTCGCCGCTCGGGCCGGGATTCGACCAGCGCCAGCAGGGCCCCCAGGCGGTGCACGGCGTTGCGCCCCATCCAGGGCCGGGCGCTGTGGGACCGCTGGCCGGCCAGCTCGACGCGCAGATGCATCGTGCCCTGGCAGCCTGCCTCGATGGCCGCGGCGGTGGGCTCGCCGAGGACGGCGGCGTCGCCGGCCAGCAGGTCCGGGCGGGTCGCGAAAAGCTCGCCCAGGCCACTCGACGCCGAGTCGATCTCCTCCCGGGCGTAGAAGACGTAGGTCACGTCGACCGCGGGGGCGGGCATGGTACGGGCCAGTTCGAGCATCACCGCGAGGCCGCCCTTCATGTCGGAGGCCCCGAGCCCCCAGAGGGTGTCGCCTTCGATGCGGGCCCGCTCGTTGCCCGCGGCGGGGACCGTGTCGGTGTGGCCGGCCAGGACGAGGCGGTAGGGCCGGCCCAGCTGTGTCCGCGCCACGAGGTTGTCGCCGACCCGATCCACCTGGAGGTGACGCAGCGACCGCAGCGCCGTCTCGAGGTGGGCGGTGATGGCGGCCTCGTCACGGCTCTCGGACGGGATATCGACCAGCTCGGCGGTGAGGGCGAGCAGGTCGTGCGGAGGCGTCGGCTTCCTCATCAACCGAGCCGCCCGTGGATCGGCGCTTCGGGTCGCCTCCGGGACGGCAGCGCCCAGGTGGCGTCGACCAGGCGCAGGGCGGCCGTGGGTGCGGCCGGCGCCGGGGACAGGCTCACGTGGCGAGGCCGTGGCTGCGGAGCACGTCGTTGAGCTTGCCCTTGTCGTGGCGCTCGCCCTCGGCCAGGCGCTTGATGACCAGCACGCAGGGGAGGCCGAACTCGCCGCCGGCGAAGCTGCGGGGGCGGGTGGCACTGACCGCGACACACCACGACGGCACGACGCCCCGGCTGATCTCCTCGCCCGTCTCGGCGTCGATCACCGGGATGGAGCTCGTGAGGACGCAGCCGGCGCCCAGGACGGTGCCGTCGCCCACGCGGGCGCCGTCGGCGACGATGCAGCGGCTGCCGATGAGGCACTCGTCGCCCACCATGACCGGAGAGGCCTGCGGCGGCTCGAGCACCCCGCCGATGCCGACGCCGCCGGACAGGTGCACGTTGGCGCCGATCTGGGCGCACGAACCGACCGTGGCCCAGGTGTCGACCATGGTGTTGGCGCCCACCCGGGCCCCGATGTTCACGTAGCTCGGCATCATCACGACCCCGCGGTCGAGGAACGACCCCACCCGCGCGGACGCGCCCGGGACCACCCGCACCCCTTGCGCCTGGTAGTCGCTCTTGAGGGCGATCTTGTCGGCGTACTCGAAGGGACCGAGCTCGATGGTCTCCATCTGGGTCAGGGTGAAGAGCAGGAGGATGGCCTGCTTGAGCCATTGGTGGACGACGACCTCGCCGTCGGGCCCGTACTCGGCGACCCGGGCCTCACCCTTGTCGAGCAGGTCGATGGCGGCGTCGACGACGGCGCGGGCGTCGCCATCGCGTGGGTCGAGATCGCCGCGACGGGCGAAGAGGTCTTCGATCTGGTCCTTCAGGTCAGCCATGGTCGCACCCTAGGCGCACGTCCGTTGGACGGGCTATCCGCCTTCGGGCGGCGAGGGACGGTCGGTCGGCGGTGACCGATCAGGCCACCCCCGACCCCGTACCACCAGGCCCGGGGTCGGACCTCGCCGAGCGTGGCGGTCACGCCACCCCGAGGCGCCGGGCCATCAACTCGATCTGCTCGTCGGGCTGGACCATGGCCAGGCGGACGTGTCCGGCACCGGCCTCGCCGTAGAACTCGCCGGGGCTCACCAGGACGCCGGCGTCGGAGGCCAGCCGGGCCGCCAGCGCCCAGGCGTCACCGTCGGGGGCCGGGACCCACAGGTAGAACGCTCCCCCGGGCAGCGGGGCATCGAGGCCGACGGCCGCCAGCACCTCGGCGGTCCGTTCGAGCCGGCGTCGGTAGCGGGCGCGCTGCTCGTCGACATGGGCGTCGTCGCCGTAGGCGACCGCGCCGGCGGCCTGCACCGGCCCGGGCGGCATGAAGCCGGCATGCTTGCGGACCTCCCGCAGGTAGTGCACGAGGTCCGGGTCACCGGCGTAGAAGCCCAGGCGGGCGCCGGCGAGGTTGGAGCGCTTGGACAGGGAGTGCACGGCCACCACCCCGTCGAGACCCTCGCTGAGGATGGTCCGGGGCGCGCCGTCCCAGGTGAACTCGGCATAGCACTCGTCACTGAACACGGGGACGCCCGCGGCACGACCCCAGGCGGCGATCGCGGCAAGGTCGTCGAGGCCGCCGGCGGGATTGCCCGGGGTGTTGGACCAGAGGCACAGGGCGCGGGCGGCGTCGGCGGGGTCGATGGCCGACACGTCGAGGCGCCACTGGTCGTCGACGGGCACGGCCACGGCCCGACAGCCTGCGAGCGTGGCACCCATGGCGTAGCTGGGATAGCTGATGGCCGGGTACAGCACCGTGTCGAGGTCGGGACGGCGTAGATGCAGCCACTGTGGGAGGCCGGTCACCAGCTCCTTCGAACCGACGCAGGCGCCGACGTGCTCCGGAGCGACGCTCACGCCGAGACGACGCGCCATCCACCCGGTAGCCGCCTCACGAAAGGCCGGAGTGCCCACCGAGGCGGGATAGCCGCGCTCGGCGCCCGAGGTGGCGAGTGCCTCCACGACCGCGGCCGGCGGCGGATCGCACGGGGTGCCGATGGAGAGGTCGATGCAGCCGCCCTCGTGGCGATCGGCCAGCGCCTTCAGGTCGTCGAGGCGGTCGTAGGGGTAGGGCGGCGGCTCGAAACCCGTCGGTTCACTCACGGAGCCACAACGTAGGGGGTGAGGTGCCCCACCGCGGTCTCGTCGAGCCGGGCGCGCACGGCCATGCCGCCCTCGGTGGCCCGTTCCTCGACCACCTCGCCCTCGCGGTGCACCTGTGCGAGGACATCGCCCCGCTCGAACGGCACCAGCAGCTCGACGGTGGACGTCGATCCGGCGAGCCGATCGCCGAGCACGGCGAGCAGGTCGTCGATGCCGTCGCCCGTCAGGGCGGACACCGCCACCGATCCGGTCGAGCGCCCCGCCCGACGGGCGGCCTCGGGCGTGCGGTCGGCCTTGTTCCACACGAGCAGCTCCGGCACGTCGCCGGCGCCGATCTCGACGAGCACCGACCGCACGGCCTCGATCTGAGCATCGGGGTCGAAAGCCGAGGCGTCCACGACGTGGAGCAGGAGGTCGGCCTCGGCCACCACCTCGAGGGTGGATTTGAAGGCCTCGACCAGTTGGTGGGGCAGCTTCTGCACGAACCCGACGGTGTCGGTGAGCAGCACGTTGCGGCCACCGGGGAGCTCGAGGCGCCGGGTGGTGGCGTCGAGGGTGGCGAAGAGCCGGTCCTCGACCAGCACCCCGGCGTCGGTGAGCCGGTTGAGCAGCGTGGACTTGCCGGCGTTCGTGTACCCGACGACCGCGACCGTGGGCACCTTCGAGCGCTTGCGGGCCTTGCGCTGGGTGGCCCGGTGCCCGGCGATCGTGCGCAGCTCGGCCTCGAGCTTGTGGATGCGCCGCACGAGGCGGCGTCGGTCCACCTCGAGCTGGGTCTCGCCCGGGCCACGGTTGCCGAGCAGACCACCGCCCTGCTGGCTCAGCTGACTGCCTCGTCCCCGCAGCCGCGGCAGGCGGTAGCGGAGCTGGGCCAGCTCGACCTGGGCCTTGCCCTCCTGGCTGTGGGCGTTCTGGGCGAAGATGTCGAGGATCACCGCGGTGCGATCGATGGCGGTGCGTCCGAGCACCTTCTCGAGGTTGTACTGCTGCGCCGGCGTCAGCTCGTCGTCGAACACGACGGTGTCCGAGTCGACCTCGAGGGAGATCTCCCGCAGCTCGTCGACCTTGCCCTTGCCCACGTAGTACGCCGGATCGGGGGCGTCACGGCGCTGGGTGGTGCGGGCCAGGACGTCGGCGCCCGCCGTGTCCACGAGCAGCGCGAGCTCGTCGAGCGACGACTCGACGGACTCCTCGCTCTCGCCGGGCAGCTGGACACCGACGAGGACGATCTTCTCCCGGATGGACCGGTCGATCAGTGCCATGACGACACCTGCCTACCGCGCGAGCAGGGCCCGCCCCACGCGATTATCGGGCATCCCTCGCTCACGCGGCCGGCTCGGGGACCGGCCACGGGTACTCGACCAGCCCGATCGACGACGTGGGGCCCCCGAGCAGGATCGTGCGCTCGGTGAGGGTGACGTGGGCGGTGCCGCCGGGCATGTGCACGCGGACGTCGCTCCCGACCAGGCCCCACCGGTGGGCGACGGCGGCGGCCGCGCAGGCCCCCGTGCCGCAGGCGAGCGTGGGCCCGACCCCCCGTTCGAACACCTCGAGCATCAGCTCGTCCGAGGTGTCGCCGATGGCGATGACCTCGACGTTGGCGCCCCCAGGGGTGCGGTCGTTGACGGCCCGCCCGAGCTCGACGACGTCGGGCGCAGTGTCCGGCGCGTAGAGCACGAGGTGGGGGTTGCCCATGCTGGCCCAGGCCGCGGCCACGACCCCTTGGCCGAGCCACTCCGCGGTGTCGCCCTTGTCGTCGACGGGGCCCATGTCCACCGTGACCACATGGGTGGCCGGATGGTCGGTGGCGAGGATCTCGAGGCTGCGCACGCCGGCGTCGGTGGCGACCCGGATGCGCGGGCCGTCGACCACGCCGGCCTGGAGCACGGCCTGGCCGAGGCAGCGCACCCCGTTGCCGCTCATCTCAGCCCGCGAGCCGTCGGCGTTGTAGAGGACCATGGTGACGTCGGCGTCCCCGACGCCGGCCGTGACGTGGAGCAGGCCGTCGGCCCCCACCCCCCGGTGGCGGTCGCACACGGCGCGGGCCAGGTCGGGGGTGACGGCGTGGACCCCGTTGACGTCGAGCAGGACGAGGAAGTCGTTGCCCAGGCCCTGGTGCTTGGTCAGGCGCATTCGTACCAGTCTCGCAGCACCGTCCCGAGAAGCCTCTCCCCATCCTGGGTGCCGTCCACCCAGACGATCCGGGGATCGCGCCCGAACCACGAGCGCTGGCGCCGGGCGAAGCGGCGCGTGGCCGCGACCGCCTGGTCGACGGCGTCGTCGAGGGGCAGATCGCCCTCGAGGTGGGCGAGGAGCTCGCGGTAGCCCAGGGCCTGGCGGGCCGTCCGGGACAGGCCGCCGGGCGCGGCGGCCAGCGTGCGCACCTCGTCAACGAAGCCATCGGCCAGCTGCCGCTGGTAACGGGCGGCGATGCGGGCCGCGGTCTGCTCTGGCGGCCACCGCAGTCCGAGGAGTGCGAAGGGCGTGGGCGGGTAGGCGTCGAGACCCGGCCCGAACGACGAGAAGGGTCGGCCGCTGCCCACGCAGACCTCGAGCGCCCGCACCACCCGGCGCCGGTTGGTGGGCTCCATGCGGGCCGCGGCCACGGGGTCCACGTCGGTAAGCCGGCGGTGGAGCGCGACCGTGTCGGGCTCGTCCTCGATCTCGGCTCTGGCCACGGGATACCGGCCCGGGATCTCGAGGTCGTCGATCACGGCCCGCAGGTAGAGGCCGGTGCCGCCCACCAGGACGGCCCGGTGTCCACGCGCCTCGACGCCCTGGAGCGCTTCCCGGAACGCCGCCTGGAAGCGGGTGACGGTGAAGTCCTCGGACGGTTCCGCGAGATCGAGCAGGTGGTGGGGCACCTCGGCCCGCTCGGCCGGAGTGGGCTTGGCCGTGCCGATGTCCATGCCCCGATACACCTGCATCGAGTCGACGGACACGAGCTCGACGTCCGGGCAGGCCCGGGCGAGCGCCAGAGCGAGGGCCGACTTGCCCGACGCGGTGACCCCGACGATCGCGAGGTGACGGGCGCCGGCGGTCAGCCCACCACCACCGGGATGTGGGTGCGGTGGCGGGGCGCTGCGAGCACCTCGCGTAGCTCACCGCGGAGCGAGTGGCCGCCGGCCCGGGTGATCTCGACGGTGGCGAGGGTTCCGGCCCGCAGCGGCTCGGCGGCGAAGTGCACGAGGCGGTTCTGGCGGGTGCGTCCGCTGGTCAGCTCGGGGTTGGTGCGGCTGGGCCCTTCCACCACGACCTCCTCGACCCGCCCGACACGTGCTGCGTAGGCCGTCTGGGCGCTCCGGTCGATGACCACTCGCAGCCGCTCGTAGCGCTCGCCCACCACTGCCGGATCCACGAACTGGTCGACCCGCTCGGCGGCCTCGGTCCCCGGGCGGGGCGAGTAGATGAAGGTGAAGGCGCCGTCGAAGCGGGCCTCGGCGGCCACCTCGAGGGTGGCGGCGAAGTCCTCGTCGGTCTCGCCGGGGAAGCCCACGATGATGTCGGTGGTGACGGCGAGGTCGTCGATGGCCTCGCGGGCCGCGGCCAACTTGGCCAGGTAGCGCTCGCCGGTGTAGCCGCGGTGCATGGCGGCCAGGATGCGATCGCTACCCGACTGGAGGGGCAGGTGCAGGTGCTCGCAGACCGTCGGGGTCTCCGCCATGGCCGCGAGGGTGTCCTCGCGGATGTCCTTCGGGTGCGGGCTGGTGTAGCGCACCCGGCGGATGCCCTCGACGGCGCCGACGGCCCGGAGCAGCGGGGCGAACAGGGGCCGGGGCTGACCGGCGCCGTCCCGCCCGAACGAGTTGACGTTCTGGCCCAGCAGGGTGACCTCGGTGACACCCTCGGCGGCCAGCCCCTCGACCTCGGCCACGATGTCGTCGACGGGCCGGCTGATCTCGGGCCCGCGTACCGCCGGGACGATGCAGAAAGCGCACTTGTTGTCGCACCCGATCTGGATGGTGACCCACGCGGAGTAGCCCGTGTCTCGACGCACGGGCAGAGCGGATGGGAAGGCGTCGCGGTCCTCGAGCACCGTGGCCTCGAGGATCTCGGTGACCGGGCCGCTGCTCGCCGCCTGCTGCAGGAGCTCGGCCGCCCGGTGCACGTTGTGGGTGCCGAAGACCACGTCGACGTGCGGCGCCCGTTCCCGGATGGACTCCCGGTCCTTCTGGGCCAGGCAGCCGGCCACCGCGATCTGGAGATCGGGGCGGCGGTCCTTCAGCGACTTCAGGTGCCCGAGGTGGCCGTAGAGCTTGTTGTCGGCATTCTCCCGGATGCAGCACGTGTTGAGGACGACGACGTCGGCCTCGGAGTCGTCGTCACCCTCGACCGGGACCAACCCGTCCGCCTCGAGGAGGCCGGCGATCCGCTCGGAGTCGTGCTCGTTCATCTGGCACCCGAACGTCCGGATGGCGTACGTCCGCGGCGGCGGCTCCAAGTGACTCATGGCCGTCCGAGTCTACGGAGGCGTTGCTTCGACGCTCGCCTCAGATCGACTCGCCCGGGACGACGGACGGGCTTGGCTCGCCCCCGCCCCTCAGATCATCGGGGTAGGCGGACGGACGAATCGCGCCAGAACGGCTTCGACCCACGCCCCGCGACGAATCGGTCGACACGGAATCCGCTCTGCGACAGGGCCCGACGGTCCGCCGGCGGCAACCCCCGAGCTCAGTTGTCCACGAGGGTGAAACCGCAGGACTGGCGCGTGTAGTCGTTGAGCGCGACCACGGCGGCTTGGGCCTCGACGAACCCCTCGAGGCGCTGGCCGTCGCGCTGGAAGGCCCTGCGGCTGTCCGAGCGGGCGGCGAGCTCGGACAGCGCCTCCGACGTGGCCGCCACCTGCTCCAGGGGCTCGACCAGCTCAGCGGGTGCCACCGCCTGCGCCTCCCGGTAGAGCGTGGCGGCGTCCGAGGAGGCGGCCACGAGGACGGGCTGCACCTCGTCCCAACCTGCGAGCCCGGCGGCGTCCTGCCCCGCCCGACGATCCGACGCCGCCACCCGAGCGAGGGCATCACACACCCCCGCCGAGTCGTACACCGCCCCCCGCCCGTCCCCGGCCACTTCCGGCCGCACCTGCACCCCGGACCCGCAGGCGCCAAGGAGCACAGCGGTCACCGCAACGAGCAGCAGACGACGGACCACGCCCCCGAGTGTGCCAGCCCCGGCTCGGCGCACCGGAGCGCCCGACAGGACAGGGCCGGCGAGAGTGGTGATTCTCGGAACCTCAGCGCCGCCGACGTCGGCCTGAGCGTTCCGAGAACACCGCCAGGTGGCCTTGTCGCAGCGGCCGATCCATTCTCGGCACGCAAACGCCGCCCTCCGCGGCATCAGGCTTCCGAGAACCAGCCGCCGCGGGTCGGGTTCGAAGAGGAGCGCCCGAAGGGGACCAGGGACGAGACCAGCCGCAGACTCCCCCAACAGCCCACCGGGGTAGCGACTCGGCGGGTGGCGCCGATCCGGAGGGTCCGAGAGATCGGCCCGATGCCTTTCCGGGCCGATTCTCGGATACCGGATCGGTGACAGGACCCGCCAAGTCGCGGGGGCAGCCCCACATATCTCGGGCAACAGGACCCGCAGCCCCGCCGGGGGCAGCCCCAAACGAACCCGGCCGCCGCTCGGGGGGACGAGCGACGGCCGGTGGTCCACCGTGGCGGGTGGAGAAGTGCGGCCATCCGGCGTAGGAGGGCCCGCCGCAGCGAGCTTCCGGATGACCGCAGATCCAAATTCAGACGATGACAAGAACGAGGCTGGAAGGGGACCTACCGACGAGCCTCGAGCGACGCTCCCCTTCAGCCCACCGGGGTAGCGACTCGGCGGGTGGCGCCGATCCGGAGGGTCCGAGAGATCGGCCCAATGCCTTTCCGGGCCGATTCTCGGATACCGGATCGGTGACAGGACCCGCCGAGTCGCGGGGGTAGCCCCACATGTCTCGGGCGACAGGACCCGCAGGCCCGCCGGGGGAAGCCCCTCACCTCTCGGATACCGGATCGGTGACAGGACCCGCCGAGTCGCGGGGGTAGCCCCAGCGAACTAGTCGTCGAGGGAGATGGGCTCGTCGTCCTTGGCGGTGAAGGTGTCGGCGGCGTCGTCGGCGTCGCCCTTCGCCGGCGGCTCGGGCACGTCGTCGCCGATGCCCACGTGCTGGCGGATGCGCTCGGAGAGCTCGACCATGATCTCGGGGGTCTCCCGCAGGAACTCCTTGGCGTTCTCGCGGCCCTGGCCGAGCTGCTCGCCCTCGTACGTGTACCAGGCACCCGACTTCTTCACGAGGCCGAAGTCGACGCCCAGGTCGAGCAGCGAGCCCTCACGGCTGATGCCCTTGCCGTACATGATGTCGAACTCGGCCTGCTTGAACGGCGGGCTGACCTTATTCTTCACGACCTTGACCCGGGTGCGGTTGCCGACCACCTCGACACCGTCCTTGATGGCCTCGATCCGGCGGATGTCGAGGCGGACCGAGGAGTAGAACTTGAGGGCTCGGCCGCCCGGGGTGGTCTCGGGGCTGCCGAACATCACGCCGATCTTCTCTCGCAGCTGGTTGATGAAGATGCAGATGGTGTCGGACTTGTTGAGGTTGGCGGTGAGCTTGCGCAGGGCCTGCGACATGAGGCGGGCCTGGAGGCCGACGTGGGAGTCGCCCATCTCGCCTTCGATCTCGGCGCGGGGCGTGAGGGCCGCCACCGAGTCGATGACCACCACGTCGAGGGCCCCCGAGCGGATCAGGGTGTCGGCGATCTCGAGCGCCTGCTCGCCGGTGTCGGGCTGGCTGATGAGCAGCTCGTCGATGTCGACGCCGATGGCCGCCGCGTAGACCGGGTCCATGGCGTGCTCGGCGTCGATGTAGGCGCAGATGCCGCCGTTGCGCTGGGCCTCGGCCACGACGTGCATGGCGAGGGTGGACTTGCCCGAGGACTCGGGGCCATAGATCTCGGTGACCCGCCCCCGGGGCAGGCCGCCGACGCCGAGGGCGATGTCGAGCGACATTGCCCCCGTGGGGATGGACTCGACGCCCATCGAGGTCTTCTCGCCCATCTTCATGATGGACCCTTCGCCGTGCGCCTTGGTGATCTGGCCGAGGGCCATCTCGAGTGCCTTGTCTCGCTCCACGGTGGTGCCTTTCCGAGTCGTGGTGGTCAGGGTTGCTCTACGGTCGTCACGGTACGAAGGGGGTCTGACAAGTAAGCCGGAGCGGGGCCTCGGCCGACCTGGGAACTCCCGGACCGGCTCCGGGGTTGTAGTCGTGCAAGTGGTGCTCGATGCTCGTTGCCGCGTGTTCGTTGCTGCGAGCCGGAATGACACCATGGTAGTTACGAACGTCCGTTCGATCAAGGACCGAACGGGGAATTTCTCATCCGACACCCCATCAGGAGGCACCCCACCGTGGACGCCCGACCCCCCGCCACCGACGACGAGTACCGCCGGACCCTGACCCCCGAGCAGTACCACGTGACCCGCGAGAAGGGCACCGAGCGCGCCTTCACCGGCGCGTACTGGGACTGCAAGGACGACGGCACCTACCGGTGCGTGTGCTGCGACGCCCCGCTGTTCTCGTCCGAGACCAAGTTCGACTCCGGGACCGGTTGGCCCAGCTTCTTCGCCCCGCTCGACGATGCCGCGGTGGTCACCGAGACCGACCGCTCCCACGGGATGGTGCGCACCGAGGCGATGTGCGCGAACTGCGGCGCCCACCTGGGCCACGTCTTCCCCGATGGCCCGCGCCCGACCGGCGCCCGCTTCTGCATGAACTCGGCGTCGCTGCGCCTGGACCCGGCAGCCGACCGCGCCGACGACACGGACGACGCCGACGGCTGATCAGCCGGTGCCGAACTGGCTCTGGCAGCCCCCGTCGCTCGCGAGGGCCAGGCGGCCACCGCACGTCGCCCCGTACGCCTCGTAGGCCGAGTCGACCGGGGAGCGCAGGTAGAGGTCGTCGCAGGCGCCCGCGTCACCGCCGAAGCACGCCTGCGCCAACGCGTCGAGCTCGGCGTCGTCACCGAGCACTCCCGGCGCCTCGGCGTCGGGAGCGGCCACGTCGAAGCGCTCCGCGCAGCCAGGGGCGCCGGCCTGGCGCTCGATGCGCCCACCGCACGTCTGGCTGTACGCCTCGAGCTCGCTGTCGACCTCGGTGCGCAGGAAGAGCGTGTCGCAGGCGAACAGGTCGCCCTCGAAGCACGCCTGGGCCAGCTCGTCGAGCCGGGGATCCTCGCCCAGCAACCCGGAGGGGTCCTCGCCTTCGGGCACGTCCACGGGACCGGACGCCGGCGGCAGGAGCAGGCTCCCGGCCCCCGGCGTGGTCGTCGGGGCGGCCGGCGCCTCCGCGCGGGGCTCGACACCGTCGCCGCAGGCACCCAGCACGATCAGCGCGGCCGCGACGAGGAGGGTGGCCGCGGCTCGCACGGCCTTGCGCGTGGTGGAGGCGCTCGTCGCGGAGATCACGGCCAGGAGCCGTGGACGGCTCGTCGGAGCGACTGGCGTGGCCCTACTGCCCGCCCTCGCCCAGGAGGTCCTCGCAGCTCCCGCTCACCCCGTCCTCGAGGCGGCCGCCACACGTGCTGCCGTAGGCCTCGGCCGCCGAACCCACCGGGGTCACCCGGAAGAGCTCGTCGCAGGCCCCCAGGTCACCGTCGAAGCAGTCGGCGGCGAGCCCGTCGAACTCGGCGTCGTCGAAGTCGCCCGGCTCCTGGGCCTCTCCGGCGCTCACGAAGCGGGCGGCGCAGCGCGGGGAGCCGTCGACCTCGTCGATGCGACCGCCGCAGGTCTGGCTGTACGCCTCGAGGTCGGAATCGACCGGGGTCTGCGCGAAGAGGTCGTCGCAGGCCTCCATGTCGCCCTCGAAGCACTGGTTGGCGAGCTCGTTGAGCGCCTCGTCGTCGCCGAGGATGTTGCGGGGATCCTGGCCCGGCGGGATGTCGCCGTTGTCGTCGGCCACCGTCGTGTCGGTCGACGCCGTGGTGTCGGTGGTGTCGCCGGTGTCGGGCTTGGTGTCCGACACCGTGACGTCGACGCCGCCGCCGTTCTCCTCGACACCATCGCCACAGGCGGCGAGGACGAGCACGAGGACAGAGACGAGCAGCAGCAGGCGGCGGGTCATTCGGGCGCTCCTTCGAGGGGGGTGAGGTTGACGGTAGTCGCTGCCGGGATCAGCCCGGGCCGTAGAGGTTCACACAGAGGCCGCCGGGCTCGTTGCGGCCACCGCACGAGTCGCCGTAGGCCTCGTAGTCCGAGTCGACCGGGCTGTCGAAGAAGAGCTGGTCGCAGGCGCCGAAGTCGCCGTCGAAGCAGTCCTGGGCCAGAGCGTCGAGCTCGGCGTCGTCACCCAGGTCGACGGGCTCCTGCGGGTCGGGGACCTCGCCGCCGGCGGTGCTGGTGTCGGTCACGTCCGCCTCGGTGGTGGTCGTCGCCTCGTCCGCCTCGGTGGTGGTGGTGGTGGGCTCCGGCACGGTGAGGTCCGGCACCTCGATGGTCGGCGAGGCGCCGGTGTCCACCGACGCCTCCTGCACCCCGCTCCCACACGCCGCGAGAGCGAACACGCCGGCCGCGCCCAGGGCGACGGCGACGGATCGGCGGCGGCGGACGGAGGTACGGACAGGGGCGGCCATGGGGACTCCCGGCGGGCGAGGGCTCTGGAGGCCGGAGGGTACCGGCCCTCAGCCCGCGCGCGCGAGCAGGCGCTCGCGGAGCAGGTTCAACACGCTGATGGTCGAGAACTCCCGGATGCGCTGGCGGTCGCCCGGCAAGCGGGTGCCGACGGCATCCGCCTCATCGTCCACCGCGACCCCGAGGAAGACGGTGCCCACGGGCTGGCCCTCCTGCTCGGCCGGACCGGCCACGCCGGTCACCGAGATGCCGACATCGGCCCCGAGGCGGGCCCGGACGCCTTCGGCCATGGCCTGCGCCGCGACGGCCGAGACCACCGGGCCTTCGGGCACGTCCAGGAGGTCGAACTTCACCTCGGAGGCGTAGCTCACCACCCCACCCCGCAGGACGTCGCTCGAGCCGGGCACCTCCGTGAGCCGACTGGTGATGAGCCCACCGGTGAGCGACTCCGCCACGGCGAGGGTGAGACCCTGGTCCCGCAGCAGGTCGACGACGACGGACTCCATCGTCTGGTCGTCGAGGCCGAACACGAGGTGGCCGATGATCTCGCGCAGGCGGGCCTCCTCCTCGTCGAGGATCACCTCGGCGGCGGCGTCGTCGGCCGCCTTGGCGGTGATGCGCACCTTGAGCCCCTCGATGCCGCTGGCCAGGAAGGCGAGCGTGGGGTTGCCCACGTCGTCGAGCTCGGTGATGCGGTCGGCGAGCATCTCGGCCAGGCCCGACTCGGAGTGGCCCCAGGTGCGGAGGGTGCGGCTGTGGATGACCGACGAGACGCCGGCCCGGGCGCGCAGGTCGGGGAGGATGCTCCCGGCGACCATCGCCTTCATCTCGTAGGGGACGCCGGGCACGGCATAGATGACCTGTGACTCCCCCACCGGGCACCGCAGTCCCGGTGCGGTCCCGGGCATCTCGGCGAGTACCTCCGCCCCTTCGGGGACGTCGGCCTGGCGCAGGTTGTTCTCGGGCATGGCCCGCCCCCGCGTACCGAACATGGCCCGGATCTTCTCCTCGAGGTCCGGCCGGCGCACCAGACGGACCCCGAGCACGTCGGCGATGACGTCGCGGGTGATGTCGTCCTGGGTGGGGCCCAGCCCGCCGCACATGATCACGGCGTCGCTGCGCTCGAGGGCGATGCGCAGGGCCGACGCGATGCGCTGGGCGTTGTCGCCCACCTTGGTCTGGAAGTGGGAGTCGATGCCCGAGAGGGCGAGCTGCTCCCCGATCCACGACGAGTTCGTGTCCACGATCTGGCCGAGCAGCAGCTCGGTGCCCACGGCGATCACTTCACAGCGCAACGGTCAGCTCCGGGAGTCGGCGGGATCGTCGGACCCCATGGTGGTGATGGCCCGTCGGCCGTCGAGGACGTACTGCGCCCCGCTGAACAGCGTGAGCGCCACCGCCGCCCACAGCAGCACCTCACCGAGCCACGGTGTGGCGTCGACGATCGGGGGGCAGATCGCCGCGGTCACAGCCAACTCCTGCACGACGGTCTTGACCTTGGCGCTCTTGCGGGCGGGGATGGCGAGGCCGCGCCGCCCCCAGTAAGAGCGGTAGAGCGAGATGCCGAGCTCCCGGGCGCCGATGAGCACGAACGGCACCCACCCGAACGCGCCGCTGCCCACCAGGACCGCCATCGCACCGAGGACGAGCACCTTGTCGGCGAGCGGGTCGAGGAACGCGCCCGAGCGGGTGGCTCCCTGGCGGCGGGCGATCCACCCGTCCACACCGTCGGTGAGGGCGAGCACGCCCCACAGCAGGGTTGCCCCCCAGGACACGTCGTCCTTGGCCAGCATCGCGAACAGCAGCGGGGAGACGAACAGCCGGGTGATGGTGACGAAGTTCGCGGGGGTGGCGATGGCCGACGGGCCGAAGCCACCCTCGGGGCGCTCGACCTGCGGCTGCTGCTCGGCGGTCACGAGGCCGCCCCGCTCGCGACCGCGGTGAGCACCGCCGCCTCGGCGTGGAGGTCGGGGCCCACGGCGTCGGTCACGGTCACGGTGTGGAAGGTCCCCACGGCCAGCTCTCCCGGCACGGTGACGATGCCGTCGACCTCGGGCGCCTCCCGGTGCGTGCGCCCGGTCCCGGGGGCGTCCACGAGCACCTGCACCTCGCGTCCGACGAGGGAGAGACGGCGGTGGGCGGTGATGGCGTCCTGGCGCTCGCCCAGTTCGGCGAGGCGCTCACGTACGAGGCCGTCGTCGACCCGGCCGTCGAGGTCGGCGGCGTAGGTGCCGGCCTCCTCGGAGTACCGGAAGAAGCCGCACCAGTCGAGCTGGGCGTCGTCGACGAAGCGGAGGAGCGCGTCGTGGTCCTCCTCGGTCTCGCCCGGGTAGCCCACGATGAAGTTGGACCGGAAGGCGGCCTCGGGCTCGCGTCGGCGGATGGCCTCGATGCGCTCGAGGAAGCGCCCGCCGTCGCCCCACCGGCGCATGCGTCGCAGCAGCGGCGGCGACACGTGCTGGAGGGACAGGTCGAAGTAGGGGACACCGGTGGCGCAGATGGCGTCGATCAGCCCGTCGGTGAGGTCCGACGGGTACAGGTAGAGCAGGCGGACCCGGTCGGCTCGCGCGGCGACGGCCTCGACCAGGGGCACGATGGCGCGCGTGCCCCGACCCTGATCGCGCCCGAACGCGGCCAGGTCCTGCGCCACGAGGACGACCTCACGGACGTCGAGTTGGTCGACCTCGGCGAGGATCGAGTCGATCGAGCGGGAGCGCTGCGGGCCCCGGAAGCTGGGGATGGCGCAGAAGCCGCAGGCACGGTCGCAGCCCTCGGCCACCTTGACGTAGGCCCAGGGCACGAGCGAGCGCGGCCGGGGGAGGTTGAGCAGGTCGAACGAGGGCGCCGCCGGCTCGCTCGTCCCGGGCTTGGCCGTGAGGGTGACCGGGACGCCGAACCCGACCACGGCGTCGGCCTCGGGCAGGGCGTCGGCCAGCTCGGTGCCGTAGCGCTCGGCCAGGCATCCCGTCACCACGAGCTCGGCGCCCTCTCGGCGGCGGTCGCCGAGGTCGATCACCGTGTCGATGGACTCCTGACGGGCCTCCTCGACGAAGGCGCAGGTGTTGACCACCACGAGGTCGGCCTCGTCCGCCGAGGGCGCGGGGAGGAGGCCGTCCGCGAGCAAGGTGCCGACGAGCTTGTCGGAGTCGACCTCGTTCTTCGGACAGCCCAGCGTCTCCACCCAGAATCGCCTCGGCGTCACCGGCCCCAGACTACCTGTCGTCCGGCTGACGACCCTCAGCCGAGCCCGTCGAGCTCCTCGACGGTCATCAGCACGGCCCGCGACTTGGAGCCCTCGGAGGGCCCGACCACGCCCTGCTGCTCGAGCAGGTCCATCAGGCGGCCGGCGCGGGCGAAGCCGACCCGCAGCTTGCGCTGGAGCATCGAGGTGGAGCCGAGCTGGCTGCGCACGACGAGGTCCATGGCCTGGCGGAGCAACTCGTCGTCCTCGCTGTCGCCGCCGCCGAAGGCGCCGCCGCCCCCCTCGGTGGGGTCGGCCTCGCCGTCCACGCCCGGGACGTACGCCACGTCGGGGGCCTGGTCGTGCCAGGCCTTCACCACGCCTCGGACCTCTTCCTCGGTTACCCACGAGCCCTGGATGCGGTGCGGCACGCTCGACGTGGGACCGAGCAGGAGCATGTCACCCTTGCCCACCAGGCGTTCAGCGCCGGGCTGGTCGAGGATGACCCGGCTGTCCTGGAGGCTGGCCACGGCGAAGGCGAGCCGGGCCGGGATGTTGGCCTTGATCACGCCGGTGATGACGTTGACCGACGGACGCTGGGTGGCCACCACGAGGTGGATGCCCACGGCGCGGGCCTTCTGGGCGATGCGGGTGATGGAGGCCTCGACGTCGCGCGCCGCCACCATCATGAGGTCGTTGAGCTCGTCCACCACGACGAGGATGAACGGCATGCGCTCCTGCGCGGGCAGCTCGTCGCCGTCGGCGCCCTCACCGGGTGGCGGGCCCTGGCGCAGCTCGCCCCGGTCGAACTTGGCGTTGTAGCCGGTGATGTCGCGCACGCCCGCCTCGGACAGCAGGTCGTAGCGGCGGTCCATCTCCTTGCAGGCCCAAGCCAACGCGTTGGCGGCCTTCTTCGGGTCGGTGACCACCTGGGTGAGGAGGTGGGGCAGGCGCTCGTACTGGCCGAGCTCGACCTGCTTGGGGTCGACCAGGATCATGCGCACCTGCTCGGGCGTCGAGCGCATCAGGATCGACGTGATGATCGAGTTGATGCACGACGACTTGCCCGCACCCGTGGCGCCGGCGATGAGGATGTGCGGCATCGTGGCGAGGTTGGCCAGCACGGCCTTGCCGGCGATGTCGCGGCCGACCGCCACCTCCAGTGGGTGGGTGGCCTTGCGCGCTTCGGGCGAGGCGAGGATGTCGCCCACCGAGACGAGGTGGCGGCGGACGTTGGGGACCTCGACGCCGATTGCCTGGCGACCGGGGATGGGGGCCAGGATGCGGACGTCGGGCGACGCCATCGCGTAGGCGATGTCCTTGTGCAGGCTGGTGACCCGGGCCACCTTGACCCCGGGGCCCAGCTCGAGCTCGAAGCGGGTGACGGTCGGGCCGACGACCATCCCCACGAGGCGGGTCTCGACCCCGTGCTCGGCGAGGGCCCGCTCGAGCTCACGGCCCGTGGCCTCGACCTGGGCGTGGTCGTACTCGTGGTCGCCGGCGCGCTCGAGGAGGTTGGCGGGCGGCAGCTTCCACGGCGAGCCCTTGACCGCACGGGGCGGGCCGATCTCGCGGGCGGTGGACTCGATGGGCTCGAGCGCAGGCTCGATGGCCCGCTTCTTGGCTGGGCGCAGCGCCTTCTTGGGCGCCACGGGCTCGAGCGCGGCGCCCTCGTCCTGGTCGAAGAGGGTGGCGGACCCGCTGGCGGCGGCCGGCGCGCCCGAGCGATCGTCGCCGACGCGGAACAGCCACTGGTAGGCCTGTCGCAGCGCCGACCCCGCAGGACGCACGCCCGCCGCGGTGCGGTCGGCGGCGGTGCGCACGTGGGCCCGGCTGAGCACGATGACGCCGACGAGGCCCACCGTGATGAGGACCAGGGCCGCGCCCCAGACCGCCAGCACGGCCTCGAGGGGGGCACCGGTGGCGAAGCCGAGGTATCCGCCGGCATCGCCGAAGTCGGCGACCGGATCGCCCCACTCGGGGCTGCCGGCCACGAGGTGCAGCAGGCCGGTCACCGAGATCAGCAGCAAGGCGCACCCGACGATGAGCCGCGCCGCCTGGTCGTGGGGGCGATCGCCGGCGCCGGCGTCGGCGGTCGGATCGTCCTCGGCGTGCGGGCCGGAGCGCAGCACGACGACGCCGAGCAGGACGAGCACCGGCGGCGTCAGCCAGCGGACGAGGCCCAGGAAGGCGCCCGTGGCGTCGGACAGGAAGCCGCCGGCGGGGCCCACGAGGTCGCCGTAGATGCCGAGGCCGGCGATGATGCCGAGGGCGATGAGGGCGAGGCCGGCGATGTCGGCGCCGTGGCCGCCGAGGGCCTTGCCGGCGAACGCGGTGGCCCGCTCGGTGGCCGTGGGGGGCGGGGGCGGGGCCTTGCGCGTGGCGGTGCGGGTTCCGGTGGAACGCGTGGAACGGGACTTCGAGGCCCCCGAGGATCGGCTGGGTTGCTTGGCCACAGTGGCCACAACGCTAACACCAGCCCCACCACCAACAGGCGATGCGAAACCGGGTTCTGGGCCAAGATGGGCCGGTGACGGAACCGGCCCTCCCCTCCTCCGACGAGCCCCTCGTGGTCACCCGCGACGGCGCGGTCGCCACGCTGTGGCTCAACCGCCCCGACAAGCGAAACGCGGTCACCGAGGCCATGTGGGCGGGGATCAGCCGCACCTGTGCCGAGTTGGGGGACGACGCCTCCGTCCGGGTCCTGGTGGTCCGTGGAGCGGGCGAGCACTTCTGCGCCGGTGCCGACATCGGCGAGCTGAGCGGTCTCGCCGACCGCACCGACTACAACGCGGTGAACAAGGCCGCGGACGACGCCTTGGCCGCCTTCCCCCGCCCGACCATCGCCTTCATCCAGGGGTCGTGCGTGGGCGGCGGCGCCGAGATCGCCATCTCCTGCGACCTGCGCATCGCCGAGTCCACCGCCCGCTTCGGGATCACCCCGGCGCGCCTCGGCATCGTCTACCCGCCCTTCGCCCTCGAGCGGGCCGTGGCGGTCATCGGGCCGGCGGCCGCCAAGCACCTGCTGTATTCGGCCGAGCTCGTCGGGGCCGAGCGCGCCCACCACATCGGGCTCGTGCACGAGGTGCACGATCCCGGCCTCGCCGAGGAGCGGGCCCGCTCGCTGGCCCACGAACTGGCCGATGAACGCTCGCTGCTCACCCAGCAGGCCACCAAGGAGATGATCGCGTCGATCACCACGACGGGGGCGGTGACCCCCGAGGTCGAGGCCCGGTGGGCGGCCCTGTCCGGCGAGGCCGGCGACGCGGCCGAGGGCCTGGCCGCGTTCCTCGAGCGCCGCCCTCCCCGCTTCACCTGGACCCCGTAGGCCGGCGCCGCGGGCTCAGGGGGTGAGGGCGCCGTGGTCGCGGCAGCGGGCCGAGACGCCCGTGGGCGTGACCTGGACGGCCAGGCGCCGGCCGCACACCGGGCAGTGGCGGGGGGCCTCGTAGGGCCCGGCACACCCGCCGGCGCACTCGGCCACGGGCCGCCCGCAGCCCGTGCAGAACCCGGCCTCCTCGGCCACCAGACGAAGGCGCAGGGTGCTCGCCGTCCGCTCGTCCGCTCAGATGACCTTGGAGAGCGCGCCGATGGGCATGCGCAGGTCCTCGAGCATCTGGAGGTCCTCGTCGGGTGAGCGGCCGAGGGTGGTCAGGTAGTTGCCCACGATGAGGGCGTTGATGCCCGAGGTCATGCCGAGGGTCTGGAGCTCGCGGAGGGTGACTTCGCGCCCGCCCGCATAACGGAGGATCACCGACGGCAGGCCGAGACGGAAGAGCGCGATCCAGCGGATGGCCTCGAGGGGCTCGACGAGGGGCAAATCGGCCAACGGTGTCCCCGGGCGGGGGTTGAGGAAGTTGATGGGCACCTCGGCGGGCTCGACGTCGCGGAGCTCGCCGATCAGCTCGAGGCGCTGCTCGTCGGTCTCGCCCATGCCGAGCAGCACACCGCAGCACAGCTCCATGCCGTTCTCGCGCACGAGGCGGCAGGTGTCGTGGCGCTCCTCCCACGTGTGGGTGGTGACGATGTTGGGGAAGTGCGACCGGGCGGTCTCGAGGTTGTGGTTGTAGCGGTGGACCCCGCCGGCGGCGAGCCGCTGGGCCTGGTCGGCGTCGAGGATGCCGGCGCTGACGGCGACGTTGATGCCCACCTCGTCGCGGACCAGGGGCACGAGCTCGAGGAGGCGGCCCATCGTCCGCTCGTCGGGACCCCGGAGCGCGAGGACGATGCAGAACTCGGACGCGCCCAGCGCCGCCGTCTCACGGGCGGCGGCGAGGACCTCGTCGGTGCCGAGGAACGGGGTGGCCTGGATCTGGAGGGGGAACTTCGAGGACTGGCTGCAGAAGTGGCAGTCCTCCGGGCAGCCGCCGGTCTTCGCCGAGAGGATGCCCTCGACCTCGACCTCGGGGCCGCACCACGCCAGGCGCACCTCGTGGGCGAGGGCGGCCAGGGAGGGCACCATCGAGTCAGGGATCGCCGCGAGGCCGGCGAGCTCCTCGGCCTTCAGCTGCCGGCGCTCGTCGAGAAGGGCGGTTCCGGCGGCGGCGATCAGTTCCCGTGACATCGGTGCGACGGTAGTGGGTAGGTGCGGCCCATGGCACGTGCGGCAGACCTCGATCGAGGCGCTCCCACGACGGGCGACCGAGCGGAGGCGCCGGCGGAGACGCCGGCCGAGATCCCGGCCGCCGGCTGGAAGGCCATCGCGCTCCGGACGAAGGACCAGGTCAAGTCCGACAGCGTCTCGATCCTCGCGGGGGGCGTCGCGTTCTACAGCGTGCTCGCCCTCTTCCCGGCCATGGTCGCGCTGCTCTCCATCTACGGGCTGGTCTCCGACCCCGCCGACGTCACCCGCCAGATCGACGAGCTGTCGGCCGGACTGCCCGACGAGGTGCGGCGCCTGCTGGTGGACCAGTTGCAGTCGGTCGCCTCGACGTCGAGCTCCAGCCTGACGGTCGGCCTTCTCTTCTCCGTCCTGGCGGCCGCCTGGGCGGCGTCCAAGGGGATGAAGGCGCTCATGGAGGCCATCAACGTCGCCTACGACGAGGACGAGACCCGCGGCTTCGTGAGGGTGCGCCTCGTGGCGTACGGCTTCACGCTGGGCGGGGTGCTCCTCGTCGTCCTCACCGTGTTCGCCATCACCGCCCTCCCCGCCCTCGGCGAGCACCTCGGCCCCGCCGGCCGGCTCACCGCGAGCATCCTGCGCTGGCCGTTCCTGGCCGCGGTCATGCTCCTCGGCCTCGCCATCATCTACCGCTACGCCCCCGCCCGTCGGAACGCCCGCTGGCAGTGGGTCACCCCGGGATCGCTCACCGCCGGGCTCCTCTGGGTCATCGGCTCGGTGCTGTTCGCCGTCTACGTGAACAACTTCGGCAGCTACAACGACACCTACGGCAGCATCGGGGCGGTGGTGGTGCTGATGCTGTGGCTCTACCTGACCGCCTTCGTGGTGCTGCTGGGCGCCGAGCTCAACGGCGAGGCCGAACGTCAGGCCCGCATCGACGCCGGCGACGCCGACGACGCCACCGCGCGCGACGAGGACATCGCCGTCTCCCCGGCCTGAGGCCCCGCCGCCCTAGGCCTCCAACACCACCGGGACGATCATGGGTCGGCGCTTCGTGCGGCTGCTGACGAACTTGCCGGCGGCGCGGCGCACGACCCGTTGGAGCGATTCGATGTCGTGGGTGTTCTCCTCGGCGAACGCGTCGTGGATGGCGGACGCGACGGCGTCGGACGCCTCGTCGAGCAGCCCGTCGGCCTCGGGCGCGTACACCCATCCGCGGGTGATCACGTCCGGGCCGGTGATGACCTCGCCGGTGGAGGAGTCGACGGTGACGATGACCACGACCACACCCTCCTCGGCGAGCACGCGGCGGTCGCGCAGGACGCCGTCGCCGACGTCCCCCACGATGCCGTCGACGTACAGGTAGCCGGCGGGGACGCTGCCCGTGAGGGCCAGGCCGTCATCGGAGAGGGTGAGCTGGTCGCCGTCCTCGCACTGGATGACCCGGTTGTCGGGGATGCCCATCAGCCGGCCGAGCTTGGCGTGGGCAGTGAGGTGCAGGAACTCGCCGTGCACCGGCACGAACCACTCGGGCTTGGTGATGGACAGGTAGGTCTTCAGCTCCTCCTGCTTGGCATGACCCGTGGCGTGCACGTCGCTGATCCCCGAGTGGACGACCTCGGCACCCAGGCGGACGAGTCCTTCGACCACCTTGTTCACGTTGAACTCGTTGCCGGGGATCGGGTGCGAGCTGAGGATGACGGTGTCGTCCTCGGTGATCTTCAGCCACCGGCTGTCGCTCGACGCCATGAGGGCCAGCGCCGACATCGGCTCGCCCTGGGACCCGGTGGAGATGATGCACACCTTGCCGGGGTCGAGGTCGTTGACCTCCTCGATGTCGCGCAGCGCGTGGTCGGGGATGTGCAACAGGCCCATGTCCCGGGCCAGCTTCACGTTCTTCTTCATCGACATGCCGAGGGTGGCCACGGTGCGCCCGAAGGCCACGGCGGCGTCGGCGATCTGCTGGATGCGGTGGATGTGGCTGGCGAAGCAGGCGGTGATGATGCGCCGGCCCTCGTGCCGGTGGAAGAGGTCGTAGAGGACGGCGCCGATCTCGGTCTCGGAGCGGGAGTGCCCGGGGCTGTCGGCGTTGGTGGAGTCGGACAGCAGGAGCCGGATGCCGTCGCCGCTGGCGAGGGCGCCGATGCGGGAGAGGTCCGTGCGCCGGCCGTCCACCGGGGTGAGGTCGAGCTTGAAGTCGCCCGAGTGCAAGATCGTGCCCTGCGGGGTGTGGAAGGCCGTGGCGAAGGCGTGCGGCACCGAGTGGGTGACGGGGATGAACTCGAGGTCGAACGGCCCGACCTGGATGCGGTCGCCGTCGCGCACCGGGATCAGCTCGGTCTTCTTGAGCAGCCCCGCCTCCTCGATGCGACCGCGGGCCAGGCCCAGGGTCAGCGCCGAGCCGTAGACGGGGAACGAGAGCTCTCGCAGGAGGTAGGACAGCGCGCCCACGTGGTCCTCGTGGCCGTGGGTGGCGATGCACCCCTCGATGCGGTCGGCGTTGTCCCGCAGATAGGTGAAGTCGGGCAGCACCAGGTCGATGCCGAGCATGTCGGCGTCGGGGAACATCAGACCGCAGTCGATCAACATGATGCGGCCCTTCACCTCGATGCAGGCGCAGTTCCGGCCGATCTCACCCAAGCCCCCCAGGAAGGTGATCTTTACGGGCTTTGGCATGCGCTCATCCAGCTTTCAGTCGATCGTGGACGGCCCGGGCGCGAGCCTCGAGACCGTCGGGGGTGGGGCCGATGGGCGGGCGGCACTGCCCGACCCGGACACCGAGGGCCCGCAGCATGGCCTTGGCGGAGACGGCGTGGGGAGATTCGGGGCTGACCTCGAAGTCGTAGGACTCGAGCAGCAGCGCGTTCACGCGGCGGGCCTCGTCGACGTCGCCCTTCGTGAAGGCCGAGATCATCTGGGCGTGCTCGGCCGCGCTCCAATGGGTGGCCACCCCGACCACGCCGACCGCGCCGACCGCGAGCAGGGGCAGGGTGAGGGCGTCGTCGCCGCTGTAGAGCTCGAAGCTGCTGGGCGACTCCGCCACCAGTCGAGCCGAGGCGCCCGGATCGCCGGTGGCGTCCTTGATGCCGGCGAGGGTGGGCACCTCGTGGGCGAGTCGGAGCACCACGTCGGTGTCGATGCGCCGACCGGTGCGGCCGGGGACGTCGTAGATCAGGAAGGGCAGGTCGGAGGCCTCGCCCACGGCCCGGAAGTGGGCCTCGATGCCCGCCTGCGACGGCTTCGAGTAGTAGGGGCTGACCACCAGGAAGCCCTCGACGCCGGTGTGCGCGGCGGCGCGGGTGAGCTCGATGGTGTGGGCGGTGTCGAAGCTGCCCGTGCCGGCCAGGAGGGGGACGTCGACCGCCTCGCGCACCGCCCGGAACAGGTCGAGCTTCTCCTCGTCGGTCAGGGTGGGGGCCTCGCCGGTGGTGCCGGCCAGCACGAGGCCGTCGGCCCCCTGCTCGACCAGCCAGCGGGCGAGGTCACGCGCCGCGTCGAGGTCGAGGGCCAGGTCGTCGTCGAAGGGGGTGACCATGGCCACCAGGACCTCGCCGAACCGTGCCGTCATGGCGTTGCCTCCTTGGACCGCTCGAGGCCCAGGGTGGCCAGCAGGTCCTCGTGCAGCTCGAACCACACCGTGTGGTACGAGTCGATGGTGGGCTTGGTGAACCAGTCGCGCTCGCCCTCGGTGACCCGCTCGAGGGCCCCGCGCAGGCGCTGGGAGTAGCCCGCGAACCGGGCGAGGTGACTCCGCAGGTCGGCGAGGACGGGGCGGACGCGCACATGGAGCTCGACGAGGCGGTGCACGACCGCCTCGTCGTACTCGACGTCGCCGTGGTCGTTCACGTCGTCACCGCGCATCTGCCAGTCCGTGCAGACCGCGAGCAGCTCGGGGTTGAGGGCCACGAAGCGCCCGTAGTCGCCCCGGACGGCCTCGCGGGCGCCGGCGGCATCGAGCTCCTCGGCCAGCCGCCGCTCCCCCTCGCGCCGGCCGTCGGCCGTGAGGGACCAACCGGTGATGTGACCCTCGACGCGGCGTACCAGGCCGGCGTCGGCGAAGGCGAGCAGCGCCGGCGCCGCCTCGCTCTCGGGGAGGCCCACCGCCGCTGCGAGCACGTCGGTGTCCGGGAAGGCCTTCAGACGCAGGCCGTGGAGGACCAGCGTGTCGGGGGACGAGGGGTGGGGCCCGCCCGGCGCAGGGTGCGGGGCGGTCGTGGACATCGGGGCGATCGTACCCCCCGCCTGCCTCGGCGTCGCGTCCAGATCCGGCGGGCGCGACCCCGGGGGCCGGTGGGTCCACGGGCGGTGCGTCACCGTCCGGCGACGGGCGCCGTCCGGTGAAGTGCTCAGGAGGCCGTGGTGAGCTCTTCGTCGCTCAGGGCGAAGGCCTCGTACTCGTCGCCGGTGTCGGTCCAGTCCTCGAACTGGATCACGCCGATCTCACCGAACTTCTCGCGGAGCCAACCGTCGCCGGCGTCGAGCAGGCCGAGCTTCTTGCAGTTGGGGACGATCTTGGAGAAGAGCATCTGCTGGAAGACCTGGCGCTCGGGCGAGAGCATCACGGCCTGCACGGCCTCCTTCGAGTCGATGCCCATGCGCTCCCACACCTCCTGTTGGAGCAGGCGGTCCCGCATGCGCACGGCGGCCTCGAACGCGAACTCCTGGCGCTCGCGGATCTCGTCGATGTCGAGGCCCTCGTAGTACTCCTTCAGGGAGAGGACGCCGAAGGCGACGTGGCGGGCCTCGTCGCTCATCACGTAGCGCAGGAGCTGCTTGAGGAGCGGCTCCTGGGTCATGGCGTGGATGAACCCGAAGGCGGCGAGGGCGAGGCCCTCGACCATGATCTGCATGCCCAGGTAGGTCATGTCCCACCGGCTGTCCTCGATGATGTCGTCGAGCAGCATCTTGAGGTGGGCGTTGATCGGATAGTGCCCCGAGAGCTTCGTGTCGAGGTACTTGGCGAAGACCTCGACGTGGCGGGCCTCGTCCATCACCTGGGTGGACGCGTAGTACTTGGCGTCGATCCACGGGACGGTCTCGACGATCTTGGCGGTGCAGACCAGGGCGCCCTGCTCACCGTGCATGAACTGGCTGAGCATCCAGTTCTGGGACTCGATGCCGAGCTCGATCCACTGCTTGTCGTCCCACTTCTCGAACACCGTGCCGGTCAGGTCGACCGCACCGGCGAACATCCCCTGCGCGTTGGCCTCGGCGTTGGCCAGCACCACGGCCTCCTGGTCGACCTCGGTGTCCCAGGGGAGGTCGGTCTCGCCGTTCCACTGTGAGGTCTTGGCCTTCTCGTAGAGCTTGTTGAGGGCCGGGCGTCGGCCCTTCTCGTAGTCCCAGGTGAAGATGCAGTCGGCGTTGTCCTTCACGTGGTGGACGAGCTCGTTCACGTCGGTGTTGGTGACGCCGAGGATGGCCTCGAGGTCGTTGACGTCGGCGCGCCCGATCAGCTCTTCGGTGGACGTGGCTTCGGTGGTGGACAAGGCTCAGCTCCTGGGGGTGGTGGCGGTGCTCGGGGTGGACGGGAGAGGTGGTGCGACGGCCCGATCGGGGCCGGGCCCGGCCACGAGGCCGGGCAGGACGAAGGTGGTGACGAGGTGGCGCGCCGCGGCGAGGTCGGTCAGGTCGACCGCGGGGTTGGGCACGGCGAGATAGGACAGGCCGAGTCGGGCCAGCCACTCCGCGGCCTCGGCGGCCCGGTCGTCCGGGAGGTGCTGGGCGAGGCGGGGGGCGAGCACCTCCTGGGCCAGCCCGAACACCACGTAGCTCTTGTCGAACGCGACGTGGGCGAGGATGGCCCCCGGCTCGTTGGCCAGGACGTGGCGGAGCGGCGCGCTCCCCGTGACGAAGACCGCGGTCGTGTGCACCGCGGCGGTGACCTGCTCGCCGAGGTCGGTGGCGGCGTCGAGCGCATGGCCGAGGGCGACCAGGTAGCGGTGGAGCTCGGCGAGCGCCGCCTGCTGCAACACGTCGTCGCGCCCGCCGGGGATGGTGCGGTACACCGTGGCGCGCCCGCACCCGGCCTCCCGGGCGACGTCGTCGAGGGTGAGGCCGGCGACGCCGACGCGGGCGACCACCCGCAACGTGGCATCGAGGATGCGCTCACGGGGGTCCCGGAGATCGACCGCCCCCCGGGTGCGCCCATCGCTCGCGACGGCAGCACTCATCGCCTGAGACAATACGCACGATTTTGTCTCAGGGAAATGGCAAGCCCTGTGACATGTGTCTCAGCGTGGTCTCAGCGAAGTCTCAGCGAGGTCTCAGCCCGGAGCGACTCCCCGGGATCCCGGTTCGACGATCCCGGCGAGGAACTGCTGGTCGACGAGGCGCGCCACCTCGTCCGGGTCGTCGAGGTCCCATCGGCCCGGGCTCGGGATGAACGAGAGGACCATGCGGGCCAGGTACTCCGCCGCCTCGTCCACGTCCAGGCCGGGGCGGAGCCGCTCGGCGGCCACCGCCGGCGCCAGGTAGTCCCGCACGACCGCGACCACGAGGGGCGACGTCTCGTGGAGCCGGGGCAGGAACTGCTCGCGGTCGGCCTCGAGGACCGTGGCCAGCGCGGCGTGGCCGGCCATGGACCGGTTGGCGAACATCAGCCCCCGCTCGAGGCGGCTGCGCAGGTCCGGCGCGTCGGCCACCTCCACCGCGAGCTCCCGGAAGAAGCGGCCCACCTCCCACGTGATGGCCTCGTTGACGAGCTGGTCCTTGCCGCCGGGGAAGTACCGGTAGAGCGTGGCGCGGGAGACACCGGCCGCCTTCGCCACCTCCTCCATGCGCAGTCCGCGCAGGCCCGTGCCCGCCACTACGTCGATGGCGGCCGCGAGCACACGCTCGCGGGCCTCCGCTCGGTCGACGGTCATGGCGGGGCGACCGTCACGCCGGGGCGTCGACGGGCTCGTCCACCCCTTCGTTCGGGACGTCCCCGGAGGCCCTCGACGCATCCGTGCCCTCGTCGGGCCCGGCTGCAGCGGCCTCCGCCGCCGCCTCCTTGGCCCGGTTGTGGGCGATGCGGCGCAGCATGAGGGGATAGCCCACGGCGGCGATGGTGGCGAAGATGAACCACTGCCCCGCGTAGTTCAGGTGCGGGCCCTCGGACAGCACCGGCGCCCCGATGGCCACCGGGAAGTCCCCGGGTTGCCCCGGCTCCTGGTCGGCCAGTTGGAGCACGGCCGGGACGAGGTCCTCGTCCACCTGCTCCTGGAGGCGGGCGACGTCGGCCCGGGCCACCGTCTCGAGGCGCTCGCCCTCGGGATCGATGGCGCCGAAGCGGCCGCGCGTCTGGGTGGCCACCAACAGGCCCTCGACGCTCACGCGCCCAGAGGGCGGGGCCCACTCGGGCTCGAGCTCGATGCCGGCCTGGACCGGCACCCAGCCGCGGTTCACGAGGACCGCGGTGCCGTCGTCCAGGCGCAGCGGCGTCAACAGCCACGCGCCGGACTTGCCCTCGAAGCTGCGCGAGCGCACCACCACCTGCTCGTCGGCGGCGTAGGTGCCCGCTGCGGTGACCTCCCGGAAGACCACGTCCTCGGCGTCGGCGAAGGTGGCGTCCGCCGGGAGCACCTCGTCGACCGGCGCGGCCGGCGCTTCGGTGCGGGCCCGCACGAGGGCGTTGAAGTCCCGCTTCTGATCGAGGCGGTGCAACTGCCAGAGGCCGAGGGTCACGAGCACCACGACCAGCACCGCCACGAGGACGTGCGAGACGATCCACCGGGGCTTCAGCAGGAACCCGTACACGACGTCGAGGCTACGACGACGCCGGGCCGCTCCCCCAGCGCGGGGCGAGGCACGGCCCCGCGGGGGTCATCGCGTCCGGCGGGCCGTGACCACCACGAGGTCGCCGAGGTGGTACGGGAGGCCGATCGCTCCGACGCGGCTGTCGGCCAGTCGGCGCAAGGGCCCGGTGTCGTCGGCGGACTGCCCGAGCACGGTCGCCACCGAGACCCACTTCGTGGCGCGGGCCACGGTGACGTCGGTGAAGCCGGCCGCGGCGAGGAGACGGCGGAGGTCCTCGGCGGAGAAGAGCCAGAGCACCGAGGGAGGGGTCACCTGCTGCCAGCCGGCACCGAGCCGCCGGGCCACCTGCGCGTCGCGGTTCCAGGTCTCGATGGTGAGCACGGCCCCCGGAGCCAACCGGGCGGCGACCTCCGCGAGCGCGGCGTCGGGCTCGGGAAGGTGCTCGAGCACCTGGTTCATCACCGAGGCGTCGAACCCCTCCGCAGGGCCGGTCGGGGCCGGCAGTTCGGTCACACGGCGATGGACGGCGAGCCCGAGCTCCTCACGGGCGTGGTCGGCGATGGGCGCGACCTCCACGCCCACCGGGTCCCACCCCCGGGTGCGGGCCTCGTCGAGGAGGAAGCCCGCGGCGGCGCCGATCTCGAGGAGTCGGCCGGGTGGCCGGGCCCCCAGCGACACGAGGCGGTCCAGGTGGCGTCGGGCGTTGCGCCGGTGGATGGCCTCGTCCGCCAGGTAGTCGTGGTAGCCGCCGCTGGTCGACTCGGTGAAGTAGCTCTCGTCGTACAGCGCCGCGGCGATATCGGGCGCGGGCAGCGGGTCGAGGCGCAGCGCACCGCAGCCCTCACAGGCGACGTACTCGTAGCCCTCCTTCTGCAGGCCCGGGCCCGACCCCGTGGCGCCGCACACGGCGCACACGTCGCGCTCCCTGGCCGCTCCCGTCGACGGTTCCCCTGCGACCACTACTCCCCGCCCGGGAGGACGTGGTCGGCGAAGCGGGTGCGCAGGTCCTTCTTCGAGAACTTGCCCACCGACGTCTTGGGGACCTCGTCGATGAAGACCACGTCGTCAGGGGTCCACCACTTGGCGATGCGCCCGTCGAGGTAGCCGAGCACCTCCTCCTTGGTGAGGGTCTCCCCCGGGGCAACGACCACGCAGGCCAGCGGGCGCTCGCCCCACTTCGGGTGGTTGACCCCGATGACGGCGGCCTCGGCGACCTTGTGGTGCCCCATGATCTCGTTCTCGAGCTCCACGGAGCTGATCCACTCGCCGCCGGACTTCACCACGTCCTTCGTGCGGTCCACGAGGCGGATGTAGCCCTGGGCGTCGACGGTCGCGACGTCGCCGGTGCGCAGCCAGCCGTCGTCGGTGAAGGACTCCCCCGCCCGGTCGTCGTTGTAGTACGTGGCCGCGATCCACGGGCCCGACACCTGGAGCTCGCCCCGGGACTCCCCGTCCCACGGCACCTCATCGGTCGTCTCCTGCGTGACGATGCGGAAGTCCACGCCGATCGACACCAGGCCCTGGGTCGAGCGCAGGTCGGCGAGCGTGTCCTCGTCCTGGTCGGCCAGCGTGCTCTTGATCTTGCCGATCGACGCGACGGGGCTGGTCTCGGTCATCCCCCAGGCCTGGAGGATGGGAAGACCCGTCGCCTCGCGGTAGCCCTCGGACAGCGACCGAGGCACGGCCGAGCCGCCGCAGGGGATGGCCCGGAGCGCGGACAGGTCGCGCCCGGCAAGCTCGGGGAGCACCCCCATCCAGATGGTGGGGACCCCCGCCGCGACCGTGACCTTCTCGCTCTCGATGAGGTCGGCGATGGCCGGCGGCGAGAGGTCGGGACCGGGCATGACCAGGCCGGCGCCGGCGGCCACGGACGCGTGCGCCAGCCCCCAGGCGTTGGCGTGGAACATCGGCACGACGGGAAGGATCACGTCGCGCTCGCTCACGCCCAGGCTGTCGGCGGTCATCACCCCGACCGTGTGCAGCCAGGTGGAGCGGTGGGAGTAGACGACCCCCTTGGGGTTGCCCGTGGTGCCGCTCGTGTAGCACATCGATGCCGCCCGGTTCTCGTCCCGCACGTCGAACGAGACCGGCTCGGCGGCCCCGAGGAGGTCCTCGTAGTCGTGCACGGCCCGGCCCCCGTCCGGGCTGGGGACGTCCCCCTTCCCGTCGTCCATGACGACGACGTGGCGAACGGTCTCGAACGTGTCCAGCAACGGCCAGAGCAGCCCCACCAGGGACCGGTCGACGAAGATGACCTCGTCCTCGGCGTGGTTGACGATGTAGGTGACCTGCTCGGGGAAGAGGCGGATGTTCAACGTGTGCAGCACCCGTCCCGTGCACGGCGCCGCGAAGTAGAGCTCGAGGTGGCGCGCGGTGTTCCACCCGAAGGTGCCGACGCGGGCGTCCTCGGAGAGGCCCAGGTCGTCGAACACGCCGCCCAGCCGGCGGGTGCGCTCGGCCCACTCGCCATACGTGCGGCGCTCGCGCCCCACGGCCGTGGCGGTGACGATCTCCTTGTCGGGGAACAGACGCTCGGCCCGATGGAAGAAGTGGGGCAACGTGAGCGGGGTGTCCTGCATCAGGCCTTGCACGATCGGGTCCTCCTCGGCGCTGCACGGGATGAGCGCCCGGAAGCGTAGGACTCCGGACCGGGCGCCGCGGGGTGCGATGATCTGCGGGTGGACGCCCCCGCCCGATCCAAGCCGAGCCGGCTCACGTTCTGGCTCCTCGTGGGGCCGCTCGCGGTGCTCGTCATCGCGTCCTACGTCGGCGACGCGCTCGCACCGACGCTGGTCGACAAGCACCCCCTCTGGCTCATCTCGCTGAACGCCCGCAACCGCAACCTGGTCCTGGTCACCAACGAGCTCGACGCCTGGTCGTACTACCTGGTCGGCACCGTCCGGCTCCTGCTGGCCGACCCGCTCTTCTACCTGATCGGGTACTTCTACGGTGATGCCGCCGTGCGCTGGGCCGAGCGCCGGTCCCGCACCTTCGGCGGGATCCTGCGCTCCGTCGAGCGCTTCTTCGAGAAGGCTTCGTACCCCCTCGTCCTGCTCGCGCCGAACAACCCGATCTGCCTCTTCGCCGGCGCCTCGGGCATGTCGCCGCCCGTCTTCCTGGCCCTCAACATCACCGGCACCATCGGGCGCCTCATCCTCATCCGCTGGGTCGGCGACATCTTCTCGTCGCCCCTCGACGTGCTCCTCGACTTCATCAAGGAGTACCGCCTCCCTCTCACGGGGCTCACCATCGTCATCACGGGCTTCCTCATCTGGAGCGAGAGCCGCGGTGAGGGCGAGAGCGAGCTCGAAGCCCTCATGCGTCTCGAGGACGAGCTCGAGGAGGTCGAGGAGGAGATCATCCACGAGCACGAGGTCGAGCTCGAGCTCGAGGCGTGGGAAGCCGCCGAGGCTGCCGCCCACGCCGGCGATGAGGCCGACGCCACGGACGCCACGGACGCCACACACCCAACAGACGCCACCGCGTCGGACGCCACTCCCCAGGACGGGGCCGGCACACCGGGCACGACCGGTGAGGAGCGTCCCCAGCCATGAGCCCGACCGCGGTCGTCACCGGCGCGAGCTCGGGCATCGGCGCCGCCACCGCCGCCCGCCTCGCCGCCGACGGATTCGACGTGGTGCTCGGGGCCCGGCGCCTCGATCGGCTCCAGGCCGTGGCCGAGCCCCTCGGCGCCACGGCCCTCGCCCTCGACGTCACCGACCCCGCGTCGGTGGAGGCGTTCTGCGCCCAGGTCCCCGAGTGCGCCCTCCTCGTCAACAACGCCGGCGGCGCGTTGGGCCGGGACCCGATCGCCCAGGCCGACGAGGCGGACTGGCAGGCCATGTACGACTCGAACGTCCTGGGCGTGCTGCGCATGACGAAGGCCCTGCTGCCCAAGCTGGTGGACAGCGGCGACGGCCACGTCGTCACCATCGGCTCCATCGCCGCCCACGAGCCCTACCCGGGTGGGGGCGGCTACAACGCGGCCAAGTTCGGGGTGCGGGCGGTCATGGCCGTCCTGCGCCAGGAGCTCCTCGGTCAGCCCGTGCGGGTGACCGAGATCGATCCCGGGATGGTCGAGACCGAGTTCAGCCTGGTGCGCTTCGGCGGGGACCAGGCCAAGGCCGACGCCGTCTACGACGGCATGACCCCACTCACCGCGGAGGACGTCGCCGACTGCGTGGCGTGGGCGGCCACCCGGCCCAGCCACGTGAACATCGACCAGATCGTGGTGCTGGCCCGCGACCAGGCCGGCGCCACCAAGGTGCATCGGCGCACCTGAGGGCACTCACCGCCGGTCGCCTGCTGCAGTAGCCTCACGGCCGCGAGGGGGAGGGTCGACGCTGGTCCGGAGTGCGCAGCGACGGGGCGGGCAGCAACGCCGTGGCTTGCCGACCCGCGCCCTGCGGCCGATCGCGGTGCTCGTGGCCGTCGTGGCCGTGCTGGCCCTGCTCGTCGCCGACCCCTCCACCGTCACGCCGGTGGCCGCGGAGGACCCGACGGGGCTGACCTCCCTGAGCGCGGTGCCCGCCGGGCTCGACCATGCGTTCTCCGCGGGCAGCGTCGACTACGTGGTGCGCTGCCAGGACCACGCAGTGACGCTGACCGGCACCCTGGCCGCCGGCCATGAGCTGCGCGCGGTGCCGTTGGGACCGGAGGCCGGCGGTCCGACACGCCTCACCGGGCCGTTCACCTATGTGCTCCCCGCGCCGGGCGTGCAGGCGGTGCGCCTGGAGGTGAGCGCCACCGCAGCCCCCGGCACGATCCTCGCCACCTATCGGGTCCGCTGCCTGCCGCCCGACTTCCCGCAGTACACGGCGTCGGTGACCGGAACACCCCAGGCCGCGTACTACCTCGTCACGGGCAGCTACGTGACCGTCCTCAACGCCGAGGGGACCCCCGTGTGGTGGCTGCGCAGCCCAGGATCGTTCGACGCCAAGATCGTCGACCACCAAATGGTGTCGACCACCTCCGCCGCCGCGAGCTGCCCGACGACGCCCGGTCCCGGGAACCCCTACGTCTTCCGGTCCTGGAACGGCACGCCCACCCGCACCGTCGAGCACGGGCTGGACCTCCACGACCTCCAGGCGACCCCGGACGGCGACCTGCTCGGGTTCCAGTGCGTCAACTCCGCCCGCGGCCTGCTCGAGGAGGCTCGGCTGGTCGCCCTGGACGGCGCCGGCGACGAGACCTGGGCGTGGCGGACCGAGGACCACCTGTCACCGAGCGAGTTCGTTCCGGCCGGGTACAAGTCCACGTTCGCCCACGTCGTGGCGGTCGAGCCCGACGGCGACGACCACGTGGTGTTCACGGCCCGGAACCTCGATGCCGTCTACTCCGTCGACGCGACGACCGGCGAGATCGCGTGGAAGCTGGGCGGCACGGACACACCCGCCAGCCTCGGCGTGTGGAACGGCACGCGCCTCCTCACCCCGATCGAGGTCCAGAACATGCTGGCGGGCCCGAACGATGCCCGGATCCTCGGCGACGGCACCCTGAGCGTGCTCGACAACGGCTCCTCGGCTCTCGAGCGGAGGCCCCGGATCCTGCGCTTCGACATCGACCTCGACACCCGGGTCGCCACGCCCGTCGAGGTGGTGAGCGATGCCCGGGCCGGTTACTCGGGCGGTGTGGGCTCGGGCCGCCGCCTGAGCGGCGGCAACTGGGTCGCGGAGTGGGGCTTCGGCCTCGACGGGGCCAACCGCTACTTCACCGAGCTCACGCCCAGCGGCACCCCCGTCCTCACCGTGACCGGCCTGGACAGCTACCGGGCGGTCCCCGCCGAGCCCGGGGAGATCGACACCGACGACCTGCACGACGGTTTCGACGAGATGATGGGAACCCCACCGGGCGTCTCGGGACTGGCCACGGACGCCGCCACCGGCGCTCCGATCCCGGGCGCGTGGGTGGCCCTGTTGCGCACGACGGACTTCTCCCTCGCGGGGAGTGCCGTCGCCGACGGCGCCGGCAGCTTCCGGGCGGAGGCGTCCCCCGGCACCTACTTCGTGTACGGCATCGACCCCACCGGGGCACACCAGGCCGGGTTCTCCGGCGGGCCCACGCCCGTCACGGTGGACACCGGCGACCCGGCCGCCGCGGACGTGGCGCTGACCTCGACCCGGGGGTCGATCGCCGGCTCGGTCACGGATCGGACCACGGGCGCTCCCATCAGCGGTGCCCTCGCCATCGAGCTCAACGCGGCGACCGGCATGCCGGGGCGAGGCGTCCTCACCGATGCGGCCGGCCAATTCTCGATCGACGGTCTCACTCCGGGCAACCGGCTCGTCGCCTACGTGGACCCGCCCGCGGCCCATGCCAGCCAGTTCTACGCCGACACGAGCGACCCCTCGCTCGGCACCCGGGTCGTCGTGACCGCCGGCACCACGGCCACGGCGAGCGTGACCATGCCGGCGCAGTCGCCGGCCGCAGGTGCACATCCACTGACCGGCGTCGTGACCGAGAGCGGCACCGGCGACCCCGTCAGCGGCGTGCTCGTGGCGGCGCTCCGAGCCGCCGACTACTCGCTCGCCAAGCTCGCGACGACCGACGGCTCAGGGCAGTACTCGATGAGCGTGCCCCCGGCGGGGTACTTCCTCGCCTTCGTGGATCCCTCCGGGCGCCACGCACAGGAGTGGCACGACGACGTGCCCTACTACGGGCTGGCGCAGGCCGCCGCGGTCACCGCCCCGGCGGCGACCAACGCCGCCCTCGACGTGACCACCGCGATCTTCAGCGGCGTGATCACCGACCGCGCCAGCGGCGAGCCGTTGGACGGCGCCTGGGTGGTCGCCATCGGGCCGACGGGCATCGCCGGCGGTGCCGTCACCGCGACCGACGGCACCTACCGCATCGACGGACTGCCACCGGGGACCTACCGGGCGACGGTCGTGCATCCCGCCGGCGGCCACCTCCAGCAATACTGGAACGACCACTCGACCTACGACACCGCCGACCCCATCGCGCTCGCCGCGGGCGACCACGCCACCGTCGACGTGTCGCTCGTCGCCTCGCCCTGACCCGGACCCCGCCGATGACCCCCGCGAACGACGTCCGCCGAACCGCCTCGCTGCGCCCGACGGCCGCCCCCCTCGTCCTCCTCATACTGCTCGTCCTCCTCGTCGCGTGGCGCCCAGGCGTACCCGCAGCGCACGCCGCCGACGCGGCGACCACCGCGAGGATCGGCCCCGCACGGCTCGCGCCCGTGCCCGCCACCGGCCTCACGTCCCTGTCGGCGTCACCGACCCCGCTGAACCTCCCCTTCGCCCCCGAACGCCACGACTACGTGCTGCGCTGTGTCGCCGGTCAGACCGTCACCTTCTCGGGCTCGGTCGGGGCCGACACGCAGGTGCGGGCCGTGGCGCTGGGTCCGGCGGCGCCGGCGCCGACGCTCCTGCGCGGGAACTTCACCTACACCATGACGTCGCCCGCCACGACCGCCGTGCGGCTCGAGGTCGCGGCGGTCGCCGCTCCCGCCGCGACCCTGGCCACCTACCACCTCCGCTGCCTGCCGGCGTCCTTCCCGGCGTTCACGGCCACGGTGGCGGGCACACCCCAGGCGGCCCACTACCTGGTCACCTGGACGACCTTCATCGTGGTGTTCAACGCCGAGGGCACGCCCGTCTGGTGGCTCGACCGGGCGCCACGTCGGCCGACCGACGCCAAGGTGATCGACGGGCAATTGGTCTCCTCGGAAGCGGGCGGCGACTACTACACGTTCTGGAACTGGGACGGCACCGTCCACCGGACCGTCGACCACGTGCTCGACCACCACGACCTCCAGCGCCTGCCCGACGGGCGCCTCGTGGGGTTCGAGTACGTCACCTCCGACCGCGGCCTCGAGGAGGAGGCCCGGTTCGTCGCCCTCGACGAGAACGACGACGAGGACTGGGTCTGGCGGACCGAGGATCACATCGACGTGTCCGAGATGGTCCCGGCCCCGTACAAGTCGGGCAACTTCGCCCACGTCAACGCGGTCGAGCCCGACGGTGACGGCGGCGTGGTGTGGTCGGCCCGCAGCCTCGATGCCATCTACGCCGTCGACCTGGCCACCGACGAGATCCGCTGGAAGCTCGGGGGTACCGACCGTCCGGAGAGCCTGCGCGTGTCGGACGGCACCCGCATCCTCGACCCCGCCGAGGTGGTCAACCTCTTCGCCGGCCAGCACGATCCGCGCTTCTGGCCCGACGGCACCATCAGCGTGATGGACAACGGCTCCTCGGACCAGGATCGCCGGCCCCGGGTGCTGCGCTTCGCCTTGGACCTGGAGGAGCGGCTGGCCACCGTGGTCGAGGTCGTCTCGGACCCCCGTGCCGTGTACTCGGGCGGGACCGGATCGGCCCGACGGCTGAGCGGCGGGAACTGGGTCGCCACCTGGGGACTGCCCAACGCCAACCGCTACTTCACCGAGATCACGCCCGCCGGCGAGCCCGTCCTCACCGTCTCCGGCGCCGGGACGTACCGCGTGGTCCCGTTCGAGGCGGGCGACCTCGACGTCGACGCCTTGGCGGACGGCATGGACGCGATGGCCGGCACTCCGACCGGGATCACGGGCACGGTCGTCGACCGGGCCAGCGGCCTGCCGATCGCGGGCGCCGGCGTCGCCGTGCTTCGGGCCGACGGGTACGCCCTCGCCGACGGCGTGGTGACCGGCGCCGACGGAGGCTTCTCGGCCTCGGTGCCGCCGGGGTCCTATCTCGTCTACCTGCTCGGCATGAGCGGGCAGCACCGGTCGGGCTTCGTCGGCGCACCGACCACCCTGAACGTGGACGCCGGTGCGCCGACCGATGTCGTGGGCACGATGGAGCCTCTCCGGGGCACGGTCACCGGCACCGTCACCAGCGAAGGCTCCGGGGCGCCGATCCCCGGCGCCTGGTCCGTCATGCTCGACGCCGTGACCGGGGCGCCGGTCGCGGGGGCGATCGCCGACGAGGCCGGCCGGTACACGACCGGCCCGCTGCCGGTCCGGTCCTACAAGACGGCCCACCTCGATCCCACGGGGTCGCACGCCTCCCGCTTCCACGCCGGCGTGCCCGACGCGGCCACCGCGACGCCGGTGGCCGTCACCGCGGGCGGCACCGCCGTCGCCGACGTCGAGCTGCCGGCGCAGGCGCCGAACCCGGGCGGGTCGACCCTGGTCGGACACGTCACCGACGAGACGGGGTCCCCGCTGTCCGGGATCTGGGTGGTCGCGCTCTCGGCGGCGGACTACTCACTCGTGGCCACGGCCACCACCGACGCCGACGGCGACTACGCCCTCGGCCTGCCGGAAGGTGGCTACCAGCTGATCTTCCTGGATCCGAGCGGCCGGTACCCCATGGAGTGGCACGACGACCGCCCCTATCACGCCCTCGCCGAGGCCGACACCGTCATCGCCCCCGGCACGGTCGACGCCGAGCTCGCCGACTCGACCGGGCGCATCGTCGGCGCCGTCGGCGACGCGCCGGCGGGCGACCGCCTCCCCGGCATCTGGGTCGTGGCCATCGGGGCCACGGGGATCGCCGGCGGGACCCTCACCGGTGCGGACGGCTCGTACTCGATCGCCGGCCTGGCCCCGGGGGTCTACCGGGTGACGTTCGTGGATCCCACCGGGGCCCGACCCCAGGAGTACTGGAACGACGCCGCCACCTACGAAGACGCCACCCCGGTCCCGGTCCAGGCCGGCGCCACCGCGGTGGCCTCCGGCCGCATCGGGCCCTGAGCCACGGGCGAGGACCGCCCGATCGCTATCCCTCGAGCAGCACCTCGAGCCCGATGGTGACGCCGGGGTGGTGGGCGACCTGCTTGCAGGCCAGGACGACGCCCGGCATGAACGAGGACCGGTCGTAGCTGTCGTGGCGGATGCTGAGGGTCTCGCCCTGGGTGCCGAGGAGCACCTCCTGATGGGCGACGAGCCCGCGCAGGCGCACCGAATGGACGTGGATGCCGCCCACGGCCACGCCGCCGCGGGCGCCCTCGACCACCGTCTTGGTCGTGGGGTCCTCGCCCCACTCCCCCGACGCCGCGGCCATGCGCTCGGCGGTGCGCATCGCCGTGCCCGAGGGCGCGTCGATCTTGGCGTCGTGGTGGAGCTCGATGATCTCGGCGGTCTCGAAGTGGGGCGCGGCGAGCTCGGCGAAGCGCATCATCAAGACCGCGCCGATGGCGAAGTTCGGGGCGATGAAGCAGTTGCTGGCGGTGAACGCGGCCCGGAGCGAAGCGAGGTCGTCGTCGCTGAACCCAGTGGTGCCCACGACGGCGTGCATCCCGTGCTCGGCCAGCCAGTGGAGGTTCTCCCGGGCGGCGTCGAGCACGGTGAAGTCCACGACCACCTCGGCTCCCGCCGCGGCCAGCGCGTCGGGCCCGGCGGCAACCGTGACGCCCTCGATGTCCTCGCCGGCGTGATGCGGGTCCACGGCGGCGACGAGCTCGAGGTCGGGGTCGGCGGCCACCGCCGAGCAGACCGTCGTCCCCATCCGCCCACCGGCGCCGAACACACCCACCCGGATCGTCATGGACCCGACGCTACCGGGGCGGTCAGCGCGGTAGGTCGTCGGCGTCGACCGGGCCGACCGCGGCGAGCGTGCGCCCACCGGTGAAGACGCGCTCGACCACGCGGCGAACGTCGTCGTGGGTGACGGCCCGGATGCGCTCGACGTGCTCTTCGATGGGGGTGACGCGGCCGCGGATGCAGACGTTGCTGCCGATGCGCCCCATGCGGCTGCTGCTGTCCTCGAGACCGAGCACCAGCGACCCTTCGAGGTAGCCGCGGGCGACGTCGAGCTCCTTGTCGGTGAGGCCGTCGCCCACGAGGCCGTCGACCACGTCGTCCACGACCGAGACGGCCTCCGCGACCCGTGACGGCGCGGTGCCGAGGTAGGCCAGCACCACACCCGTGTCGACGTACGCGGACGGCGACGAGTAGACGGCGTAGGCCAAGCCCCGCTTCTCGCGGACCTCCTGGAACAGCCGGCTGGCGGTGCCACCACCGAGGACGTGGTTGGCCACCGAGAGGGCATAGCGGTCGGGGTCGTCGTAGGACAGCCCCGGCCAGGCCAACGCCAGGTGGACCTGCTCGGTCGGCCGCCGGACCACCGCCTCCGCCAGCGGCGGCGCCGAGGGCGCGGTGCGCTCGGGGCGGGTGCCGGCGGGGAGGCCGCCGAATCCGGCCTCGACGTGGGCCACGACCTCGTCGTGGTCGAGCAGGCCGGCGGCGGCCACCACGAGGTTCTCCGGGCGGTAGTGGTGCCCATGGAACCCGGCGATCTGCTCGCGGGACATGGACTCGATGGTGTCGGGGCTGCCCAGCACCTCGCGGCCCAGGGGGTGGTCGGGGTAGCGGGCCTCGAACACCAGGGTGTGCACCCGGTCGTCGGGGGTGTCCTCGTTCATGAGGATCTCCTCGAGGATGACCTGGCGCTCGGCGTCGACCTCGTCGGGGCGGAAGGCCGGGGCCGAGATGACGTCGGCCAGGAGCTCGAGGCCGAAGGCCACCGAGGTGGCCGGCAGACGGGTGTAGTAGGCGGTGTACTCCTTCGTGGTGAAGGCGTTCATCTCGCCACCGACCGCGTCGACCGACTCGGCGATGTCCTGGGCGGAACGGGACGCGGTCCCCTTGAAGAGCAGGTGCTCGAGGAAGTGCGACGCCCCGCTGAGAGCCTCGTCCTCGTCACGCGCCCCCACGCCGACCCAGACACCGGTGGCCACCGAGCGGACGGAATCCATCTGCTCGGTGACCACGCGGATGCCGTTGTCGAGCGTGGTGGTGCGGACGGCATCGTCGGCCGGAGCCGACGTGCCGTCCCGGTGCCCGTTGCCGGGCACCTGGTCCGAAGACCGGGTGGTGCTCAGCGACGACCGCCGCGGCGACCGCGGTCGCCGCCACGGCCCCGCCCGCCACCGTCACCGGAGCGGGGGGCCTCGGTCGGGCCGAGGTCGCCGAACTCCTCGCGGAGCTCCTCTTCGAACGCGTCCTCGAAGGACACGGCCACGGCACCGCTGCCGCTGTCCGAGGACGACTCGGCGCCGCCGCTGTCGCGGTCACGGGCCGGACGGTCCTCGCGGTCACGGCCACGGGGACGGTCGCTGGCGCGGGCGCCACCACGATCGTCGCGGTCGCCACGGTCACGGCCACCGCCTCCACCCGACGAGGGCGGGGCGTCGGCCGGACTCAGCGAGACCTTGCCGTTGGGATCGACGTCGTCGACCCGGACCTCGATCTCGTCGCCGAGATCGACCACGTCCTCGACCCGGTCGATGCGCTTGCCGCCGCCGAGCTTGGAGATGTGGACCAGGCCGTCACGCCCGGGGAGGATGTTGACGAAGGCGCCGAACTTGGTGATGTTGACCACCTTGCCCTGGTACACCTGGCCCACCTCGGCGGTGGGCGGGTTCAGGATGAGGCGGATCTGGCGCTCGGCCTCGGCCACCACGCCGCTGTCGTTCGAGCCGATGCTCACCGTGCCGACCGTGCCGTCGTCGTCGACGCTGATGTCGGCGCCGGTCTCCTGCTGGATGGCGTTGATGACCTTGCCCTTGGGGCCGATGACCTCGCCGATCTTGTCGATCGGGATCTCGAAGCTGGTGATCTTCGGTGCGGTCGGGCCGACCTCGTCGCGCGGGGCGGGGATGGCCGTGGTCATGACCTCGAGGATCTTGAGGCGAGCGTCCTTCGCCTGATCGAGCGCCTTGCCCAGCACCTCGGCGGGCAGGCCCGAGATCTTGGTGTCGAGCTGCAGCGCCGTCACGAACTCGGCGGTGCCGGCGACCTTGAAGTCCATGTCGCCGAAGGCGTCCTCGGCACCGAGGATGTCGGTGAGGGCGGTGTACTTGCCCTCGGCGTAGACGAGGCCCATGGCGATGCCGGCCACGGGGGCCTTGATCGGGACACCGGCGTCCATCAGCGACAGCGTCGAGCCACACACCGACGCCATCGACGTCGAGCCGTTCGACGACAGCACGTCGGAGACGGTGCGCAGCGTGTAGGGGAACTCGGCCGAGGTCGGGATCACCGGCACGAGGGCCCGCTCGGCGAGGAGGCCGTGGCCGATCTCGCGGCGCTTCGGGCCACGCATGAAGCCGGTCTCACCCGTCGAGAAGGGCGGGAAGTTGTAGTGGTGCATGTACCGCTTGCGGTCGTCGATGCCGATGGTGTCGAGCATCTGCTCCATGCGGGGCATGCCCAGGGTGGCCACGTTCAGCACCTGGGTCTCGCCACGCTGGAACAGGCCGGAGCCGTGGACCGCGGCCAGCACGCCGACCTCGGCCGAGAGGGGCCGGATGTCGGTCACGCCACGACCGTCGATGCGCACGCCCTCTTCCACGATGCGCTTGCGCACGATGGCCTTGGTCAGCGACCGGACGGCGGCCTTGATCTGCTTGGTGGCGTTGTCCACCTCGGCGAACTGCTCGCTCAGCTCGTCCACGATCTCGTCGCGGGCGGCGTCGGCGGCAGCGTCACGCTCGGCCTTGTCGGCGATGGCCATGGCGGCGGCCAAGCGCTCGGTGCCGGCGGCGGACACGGCGGCGTAGATGTCGTCGCTGTAGTCGACCTGGGTGGTGAAGGTGATCGACGGCTTCTTGCCGCCGACCTTCTCGACCAGCTCGTTCTGGAGGTCGATGGACTCGCGGATCCAGGTCTTCGAGGCCTCGAGGCCCTCGGCGATGACGGTTTCGGTGACCTTCGGGGCGCCGCCCTCGTAGAGCTCCCAGGCGGCTTCGGTGCCACCGGCCTCGACCATCATGATGGCGACGTCGCCGTCGTCACCGATGCGGCCGGCCACGACCATCTCGAACGAGCTGGAGTCGCCGTCCTGGTAGGTGGGGTGCGGGATCCAGGTGCCGGTGGCGTCGAAGGCGACGCGGACGGCGCCGATCGGGCCCTCGAAGGGGATGCCCGAAAGTGACAGGGCGGCCGACGCGGCGTTGATGGCCAGCACGTCGTGCGGGTTGACCTTGTCGGCGCCGAGGATGGTGCCGACGATGTGGATCTCGTTGCGGAAGCCGTCGGGGAACGACGGGCGCAGCGGCCGGTCGATGAGGCGGCAGGTGAGGATGGCCTGGTCGGAGGCCTTGCCCTCACGACGGAAGAACGAGCCGGGGATCTTGCCCGCGGCGTACATGCGCTCTTCGATGTCCACGGTGAGGGGGAAGAAGTCGATCCCCTCGCGGACGCTCTTGGCCGCGGTGGCCGTCACCAGCACCACGGTGTCGCCGATCTGGGCGACGACGGCGCCGTCGGCCAGTCCGGCCAGCTTGCCCGTCTCGAACGACAGGGTGTTCTCGGAACCGGTGATCGCACCGGAGACGTTGGTGGCATCCGCCATGGGATGTCCTCCTCTCGGGGCCACGTCGGCCCCGGTCTGGCGGCGGGGCCAGTTCCCAGTGGTCGACCACCCGCCGCCCCGCTGCGCTCTGCGCTCGTCAGGGTTCGGGAAGTCGGCCACTGGCAGCTGACCAGCACGCCGCGTGGGTTGTGTTGTTGGTGCGGGGCGAGCCCGCGGGAGGTGAGAGCTTGTGGTGGCGAGCGGGCGCGCCTAGCGGCGCAGGCCCAGCTTCGCGATGAGGGCGCGGTAGCGCTCGACGTCGTTGCGCTTCACGTAGTCGAGCAACCGGCGGCGCCGGCCGACCAGCATGAGCAGGCCGCGGCGGCTGTGGTGGTCCTTCTTGTGGGTCTTGAGGTGCTCGGTCAGGTGGTTGATGCGCTCGGTGAGGAGCGCCACCTGGACCTCGGGAGAACCGGTGTCGGTGTCGTGCAGGCGGTTCTCGGCGATGGTGTCGGACTTCGGAGGAAGCCCCGTGCTGTCAGGCATGGAAGTGTCGTTGTGCTTTCTTCAGTGGGTGGGTGTGCTACCCGGCCTCGTGGTCCGCGAGTGCGTAACCGGAAGCAGGCACGGCGCGCAGGGGCGCTCGGTGCAACACCGACACGGTACCAGGATTGTCCCCAACCCCGCGATTCCACCGAGAGCACGGTGCCGACCCCCTCGATCCGTTCTGGCCGCGGATTCTCTGGCGTGACGACACGTCGTCGCGGCCAGAACGGCCGGCCGTGTCCCCGGGTCAGCGGAGGGGCGGGTGGACCTTCCACTGGTAGCGGGGGCGCCGGGGGTGGACCTTCTTGCGATCGGCCGGCGTGGGGGCGACGGGGTCGGGCGTCAGCTGCAGGACGAGGGCGTCGGGCTCGTAGAGCGCCGCCTCGACCTCGTCCTCGTCGGCCGCGCCGGGGGCCACACCGCACTCGCGCAGGGCCCGGCGCTGGGCCGAGCCCAACCCGTTGCCCAGCAGCTCGTACATGATCGCCGGCAGGGTCTCGGGGTCCTTCAGGAGCCAGGAGTGGCTCGCGTCGCGCACCACCACGAAGTGGCCCCGGGCCCGCTTCGCCGCCTCCTTGGCCGTGGCGATGGGCACGGCGACGTCTTTGTCCCCGTGGATCGCGATGACCGGCACGTGCGAGTCCGCCAGGGCATCGAGCAGGTGCCCGCTCCCGCGTGACCGCAGGATCGACACCGACGGACCGAGCAACTGCCACGGGTGGCTGGCGATGCCGGCCCCGACCGGGATGGCGAGACGCAACAGCTTGGTGGCCTGGCCACGGTCCTTGAACAGTGGCACGGTCGAGAGGCTGTCGACCGCGAGCGCGGCGCCGACGAAACCGAGCAGCGGCGGCATCACCCGGAAGACGTTGACCATCCGGTCCCACGTGTCGCCGACGATCGCGTCGAGCAGGATCACCGCGATGGCCGTGTCGGGCTGGTCGGCCGCCAGCTCGACCACCAGCCGACCGCCCATCGAGTGCCCGGCGAGCACGGCCTTGCGGATGCCGAGCTCACGTATGGCCCGCCCCAGCAGCTCGCTGTAGCCGTGGAGGTCGCCACCGCCACGGGGCAGGCCCTGGGTGCCGCCGTGCCCGGCCGTGTCGATGGCGATGACCTTGTAACCCATGGAGACGAGCCGGGAGAGGGTCTGGGCGTAGAGGAAGCCCTCGGCCGAGAACCCGTGGACGACGACGAGGGGGATGCCTCGGCCGCACACCGCGAGCCCGACCTCGTGGCCGTCGGACAGGCGGATGCGGTGACGGGCGAGACGGGCGGCGGAGCCGATGCGGGCCGGCTCGATCGACTCCCGCAGCGGCTGGGTGACGGGCCCGGTGAGCGGCTCCACCTCGCCGGCCCAGCGCACGCCGGCATCGTCGACGACCGCCTCGTGGCCGAGGTCGGCCCGGGCGCTCTCAGGCACCCAGCACGTCCCTCGCCCGGGCGACGTCCCGGCCCATCTGGGCCACCAGGTCGTCCACGCTGTCGAACTTGAGCTCGTCGCGGAGGCGCTCGACGAAGCGCACCCGGGCAGCCTCGCCGTACAGGTCTCCCTCGAAGTCGAGCAGGTGGGCCTCGAGCAACGAGTGGTCGGCGTACTCGTAGAACGTCGGACGACGACCGAGGGAGATGGCTGTCGCGTGGACGCTGCCGTCCGGGCGCTCGTACCAGCCGGCGTAGATCCCGTCCTTCGGCAGCAGCACCTCGTCGGCGATGGCCACGTTGGCGGTCCGGAACCCGAGGTCCCGGGCCCGGGCGTCGCCGTGGCCCACGACGCCACGCACCTCGTGGGGCCGGCCCAGCATGGCGTGCGCTGCCGTGAGGTCGCCGGCGACGAGCGCGGCACGGATGGCCGTGGACGACACCGCGCCCTCCGGGCCGGCCTGCAGGAGGTCGATGCCGTCGACGGTGAAGCCGAGCTCGGCACCCATCGTGGCCAGGAGGGCGTTGTTGCCCTGGCGTTCGTGGCCGAAGTGGAAGTCCTCGCCGACCACGATGGTCTTGGCGTTCAGCGCCCCCACCAGGACCTCGTGGACGAACTCCTCGGCGGGCTCTTTCGACCGGGCCTCGTCGAAGTGGATGACCAGCGTCGCGTCGACGCCGGTCTTGGCCAGCAGCTCGAGCTCCTGGTCGGGATCGGTCAGCTGCTTCGGCGCCGACTCGGGCCGCACCACGCTGGCGGGGTGGCGGTCGAAGGTGACCACGACCGAGCGCAGCCCCTGCTCGCGCGCCACGCGGCGCACCTCACCGATGACGAGTTGGTGCCCCCGGTGGACCCCGTCGTACGCGCCGATGGTGACCGCCGAGCCCGCGTCGGGACGGGAGAAGGGCTCGTCGTCGTGCCAAACGTCCACCGAGCCGAGGGTAATCGCCTCAGGACGGACCGTGGTCACCCGGGGGCGTGCCCGGAGGGACCCCTCCGAGGTGCGCGAACCCCCTGGGCTGGGTGGTGGGGCGCCGGACCCGGCGTGCCACACTCGCCTGCGATGTTCCTGGCCCTGCGCGAGATGCGCCGCACCAAGGTCCGCTTCGGCCTGGTCATGGCCGCCGTGGGCCTGCTCGTGTTCCTCATCCTGTTCCAACAGACCCTGCAGAACGGCCTGCTCACCGCCTTCGTGGGTGCCATCCGCAACCAGTCCGCCCCCGTTCTCGTGTACAGCGTCGACGGCCGCCGCAACCTCCAGGGCAGCGTCATCACACCGCCGGTCGAGTCGGCGGTCACCTCGGTCGACGGCATCGCCCGGTCGGGACGGATCGGACAGGGCACCTTCACCGCCGAGATCGACGGGGACCTCGCCGACGTCGCCCTGGTCGGCTACGAGGCCGAAGGCCTCGGCTCCCCGGCCGAGCTCACCGGCGGACGCCTCCCCACCGCCGACGGCGAGGTCGTGGCCAACGAGGCCGACGCGGACCTCGGTCTCGCCATCGGCGACACCGTCGCGCTCGAGCCGGGCGGCCTCGAGCTCACCGTCGTGGGGCAGGCCGCCGACATCAACCTCCAGGCCACCCCCACCCTGTTCACCACCTACGACACCTACGTGGCCGCGGTCCGCTCGGTGAACCCGGACGCACGCGACCCGCTCCCCAACGCGATCGCGCTCGAGCCCGCGGCGGGCACCTCGCCCGAGCAGCTCTCCGCCGCGGTGAACGAGGCCGACCCCGATGCCGACGCGCTGCCCCGCGACGTGGCCGCCGACGAGACCCCGGGGGTCGCCCAGGTCCGCCAGTCGTTCCAGGTGATCTTCCTGCTCTACGCGCTCGTGGTCCCCCTCGTCACCGGTCTGTTCTTCCTGATCATCACCTTCCAGAAGGCCAACGCCCTCACCTTGCTGCACGCCGTCGGGGCGCCGTCTCGCCGCCTCGTGTGGTCGCTGCTGGTGCAAGTGGTGATCGTGATGGTCGCGGGCATCACCGTCGGCGTCGCCCTCTACGCCCCGCTGTCGGCGCAGCGCATCGGCAGCATCCCGCTGCGCTTCGAGACGGCCGCGGTGCTCGGCTGGAGCGCCCTGCTGCTGGTGCTCGGGGTGCTCAGCTCGCTGTTCTCGGCCCGCCGGGTCCTGCGCATCGACCCGGTCGAGGCCACCACCGGGGCGGGGGTGCAGGTGTGAGGATCGCCCTGCGAGAGCTGCGCCGGCGCCCCAGCCGGTTCGCCACCGCCACCGTGATCCTCACCCTGATCGCGGTGCTGCTCATGTTCCTGGGCGGGCTGCTGGACGGTCTGCTTCGCGACGCCACCGGGGCCGTGCGCGCCCAGGACAGCGACCTCATCGTCTACTCCTCGACCGCACGAGACTCCTTCTTCCGCAGCCGCATCCCGCCCGAGCTGCGCGCCGAGGTCGAGTCCGTGCCCGGCGTGGGCGAGGTGGGCGGCCTCGGAGTGGCCCTGCTGGGCGGCCGCGTACCCGGCAACGGCCCACGGGAGCTGGCCGACCTGGCGGTGTTCGGCTACGAGATCCCGCCCGACGGGGTGGGTGAGCCGCCCCCGACCGGCCAGGGGTACGCCGACGAGGTGCTCGAGGCCGATGGCATCGAGGTCGGCACCGAGGTGCTGGTGGGACCGGCCCGCACGCCCATCGAGGTGATCGGCTTCGTCAGCGACACCAACTTCTCGGGCCAGGGCTCTCTCTGGGTGTCGCCCGAGACCTGGCGCGAGGTCCAGAACGCGAACCGGCCCGACGCCAGGGTGGGCCCAGGCGTGTTCCAGTCCCTCGTCGTGCGGGCCGACGGCGTCCCCCCGGCAGAGCTCGCCGACGCCATCGACGCCGCCACCGACGGCGCCACCAGCACGCTCACCGTGGACGAGGCCGTGAGCGCCCTCCCTGGCGTGGAGCAGCAGAGCTCGGTGTTCAACCAGATCATCGGCGTGACCGTCGTCGTGGCCATCGTCGTCGTGGCGCTGTTCTTCGCGCTCCTCACCGTCGAGCGCACGGGCTTGTACGGCGTCCTCAAGGCCATCGGGGCACGTTCGCGCACCCTGTTCGCCGGCGTGATCGTCCAGGCCGTACTCGTCACCCTCGTGGCCTGCACCATCGGCGCCGTGCTCGCGGTCGCCCTCGACCTCGTGATCCCGGCCGGCAGCATCCCCTTCGTGCTGACGCCGGCCCGGGTGCTCAGCAGCGCCGTGTTCCTCCTGCTCGCCTCGGTCATCGGGTGCGCCTTCTCCCTGCGCCGAGTGCTCCGCATCGATCCTGCCGCCGCCATCGGGAGTGCGTCATGACCAGTCCGACCGCCGTCGAGCCCCGCACCGAGCTCGCCCTGCACCTCGAGGGCGTCCGCAAGGTCTACGGGGAGGGCGACAACCAGGTCGTCGCCCTCGACCACGCCACCCTCGACGTCGCGGGCGACGAGATCCTCGCCCTCGTGGGCCCGTCGGGCTCCGGCAAGACCACGCTGTGCTCGATCGCCGGCGGCATCCTCTCCCCGACCGAGGGTCGGGTCGTCGTCGGCGGCGACGACATCACCGGCTACTCGCCGAAGCAGCTGACCACGTTCCGACAGGAGAAGGTCGGCTTCGTGTTCCAGGCCGTCAACCTGGTGCCGTTCCTCACCGCCCGCGAGAACCTGCTCGTCGTCGACGAGCTCGGCCGTCGACGAGGCGCCGCCGCGAAAGAGCGCGCCGACCAGCTCCTCGACGAGCTGGGCCTGAGCGCGAGGGCCAAGAACCTCCCCGGTCAACTGTCGGGCGGCGAGCGCCAGCGGGTGGCCATCGGCCGGGCCCTCATGAACGACCCGGCCCTCGTGCTCTTCGACGAGCCCACCTCCGCCCTCGACACCAAGCTGGGTGAGTCGGTCATGGAGCTCATCCGATCCGAGATGAAGGCCCGGCACATCTCGGCGATCGTGGTCACCCACGACGAGCGCATGGTCCACTACGCCGACCGGACGGCCCACATCCTCGACGGGCGCCTCGAAGCCTGAGGGCCGGGCGGCGCGCCGGCGGTCAGTCGCAGCGGGGAAATCGCACCAGCCCGACGCCTGCGGCGGTGTCCGGGGCGTCGACCACGCGCCACAGCTCCACCTCGTCGGGGTCGTCCGGCCACCGTGCCGGGTCGGCCAGGGCGACCACGCGGTTCACATGGTCACCGCTGTCGTTCGTCCGCGACGTGCCCGCCACGCGCCCGTCCACGACGACGGCGAAGGGGATGCGCCGCTCGCTCCCGTCGTCGGGCTCGAGCCACCCGTCGACCTCCCCGACGCCGGCGGCGGTGGCACCGACGTCGTGGTGCCAGCAGGCGCCCGGCTCGGCGTCGAGGGCCACACCGGCGGCCCGCCGACCGACGAGCGGTCGCCCGAGACCGAGGCCGTAGAACTCGAAGTCGCCGCTCGGCGTGAGGAACGTCTCGTGGATGCGGTCGACGATGGGTTGCACGTCGAGCTCACGAGCGTCCGTCTCGACTCGGTCGCCCCGGGCGAAGACCGAGCGCTCGGTGCTCTGTCGCTCGGGACCGAAGAGGCTCTGGCCGTCGACCGGCCACGGCACGGTGACATCGAGCAGCGCGGCGATGGTGGGCAGCAGGTCCGTGGTCTCGCCGACTCGGTCGTCGGTCGTCCCCCGACGGGACCCACCACCGAACGCCGGCGCCGCACCCGCAGGTGGCTTCACGACCACCGGCACGGGCATCACCCCCGGGAGGGTGTCCTCGTTCGGCAGTCGGCGGTTGGTGTCCTCGGCGAGCGAGACGCCGTGGTCCGCGGTGAACACGATGAGCGCGTCGTCGTACTGACCGGTGGCGTCGAGGCGCTCGAGCAGGGCGCCCAGGAGACGGTCGGTGTAGGCGGCCTGGAGCAGGTGGCGCTGCAACCCGAAGTCCGAGGAGAACGACGTGCGCCAGACGCCGTCAGGGCTGCGCTGGGGGTAGCCGAGGTCGGCGTAGGGCGACCCGTCGGCGTGGAACGCCCAGGGCACGTGGGGCAGCACGGTATGGATGAACGTGAGCGTGGGCTCGGTCGGGCGCTCGATGCCGGCGACCGCGGCCTCCCACTGCCCGACACGGTCCAGCTCCCCCAGGGCGTCGACGAACTCGGCCCGGTCGTCGCCGAAGCGGTCCGCCTCCTGGTCGAGGTCGTCCCCGCCCGAGGGCTGGCCGAAGTTCGACCACGAGCCGTCCACCGCCGGCAGCCAGTCGTCGAGCCCTGCGGGCAGGGTCACGCGGCCTGCGACCACTGCGAGGTCCTCGAGGAGGAGCCGGGTCGAGTCGCTGCCGGCATCGGACGACCCCGCGTCGCACAACGCCGGCGTGCACAGGCCGGTCACCTGCTCGTGGGCCACGGTCCGGTAGTCGTCGGCCAGGAGGCTGAACAGGTTGCGGGGGTGGCCCCCGGCGGTGGGGGGCACGTTGGCCGAGCGCACCCCCTCCCCGGAGAGGATGGCGGGCACCGCCTCGTGGGTGTAGCCCGCCACGGTCGTCACGTTGTTGAAGAGGACCCCGTCGCCGGCGAGGCGGGCCAGGTTGGGGAACCGCTCGGCGTCCACCGTCTCCCCGTCGGTGCCGAGGACGGTGGCGAGCGGGAGCTCGTCGAAGACGACGACGAAGATCGGCGGCGGGGTGCCGGGCACCCGCACGTCGGCGGCCTGCACCTCCGGCGGGAAGACCAGCCCGTGGGCCGGGGAGGCGAACACGAACACCGCGGCGAACAGCAGTGGCGTGAGGGCGAGCAGCGAGCAGACCGACCGGATCGGCTCGCTCCGTCGGTACCAGCGGGCCAGGCCGACACCGGCCGCGGTGCCCACCACCAGGACCAGGACCGAGGCGAAACCGGGGATGCGGTCGACGAACTGGGCGACGATCAGGCCACCGAGGCCCGCCATGAGGCCGAGGTGCAGCCGCCACGCCCACCGTGCGCTGAACAGGGCGACCAGCAGCTCCAGAGCGATGAGCACCGCGGGGACCACCGCGAGGGTGAGGACGGCCACGAGGAGGACCTCGGCGGGCCCTGCGGTGTGGGCCACGAAGAAGGTCGGGCTGCCACCCAGCAGGTCGAGCACGGGTTGGGCGAACGCGATGGACGAGAGCGCGAGCACGTGCGCGGCACGCCAGCGCATCGGCACCGTGCTCCGCTGCGGTCCCCGCTCCCCCACGTCGGCCGAGGGTAACGGCCGCCTGCGGGCCCCACGGCTCGTCGGGACAGGGGATGCGGCCGCAGGTCGGGAGCTCAGGCGAGGACCACCGCAGGCTTCACCCGCTCGGCATCGCGGCCCTCGTAGACGGCCACGAGGTCACCCGCCTCCGAGAGGACTGCCCACGGCCCGTCGCCCTCGGCCGCCGTCACGCCGAGCTCGACGCGCGAGAGCACGGCGCCGTTGGCGATCCGCATCGCCACGGCGTCGTCGACGGTGAGCGAGGGGTAGTCACGCATCGCCACCGCGGGCGCCAGGATCTCGAGCTGCTCGAGCGGGCGGGCCTCGTCGAGCCCGAAGGACCCGATGGCCGTTCGCCGCAGGTTGCGCAGGTGGGCGCCGCCTCCCAGCGCATGGCCGAGGTCGTCGGCGATGGTGCGGATGTAGGTGCCGGACGAGCAGTCCACCTCGATGCGCAGGACCATGGCCTCGTCGGCGGTGGCCGGGCGGGCCTCGTCCAGGTGCAGGCGGTGCACGGTGACCGGTCTCGGTGGCCGCTCGACCGTCTCGCCGGCCCGGGCGAGCTCATGCAGGCGCTTCCCCCCGATCTTGACGGCCGAGACCATCGGGGGGATCTGCTCGATGTCGCCGACGAACGCCTCGGCGGCGAGGCGGGCCTGCTCGAGGGTCACGGCCCGCATGTCGTGGGTGGCCGTCACCTGCCCGGCCGCGTCGAGGGTGTCGGTCTCGGTCCCGAGGACCACCTCGCCGACGTAGGACTTCGAGAGCGCGGTCAGGTACGTCAGCAGCCGGGTGACCTTCCCGAAGCCCAGCAGCAGCACCCCCGTGGCGTCGGGGTCGAGCGTGCCGGAGTGGCCCACCTTCTTCTGGCCGACGATGCCTCGTGCCTTCGCGACGACATCGTGGGACGTCCAGCCCGCGGCCTTGTCCACCACCGCCAGACCGTCCACCACGGCCTTGGCGCCCCCACCGCTCATCGTGGGGTCACTGCTCCTGCGGAGGCTCGTTGCGCAGGAGCTCGTCGATGCGCTCGGCGGTGCGCAGGACGTCGTCGATGCGGAAGACCAGCTCGGGCGTGCGCTTGATGCGCGCCTCTCGGGCGACCGCCCCCTGGAGCCGGACGCGGGCCTCGCCGAGCGCCTCGAGGGTCTCGTCGTCGGCGTCCTCGTCCAGGCTGGCGATGTAGACGACGGCGCGCTTGAGGTCGGCGTCGACGTCGACCGACGTGACCGTCACCAGGGGCAGGCGGTCGTCGTCGATGCGATCGAGGGCCTCGGCGATGATCTCACGGAGGAGCTCGTTGAGGCGGGCGGTGCGGGGATAGTCGCGCGAGCGCGAGCGGCGAGCCATGTCAGTCGATCTCCATCCAGGAGCGGGTGGCCGAGAGGACCTGCACGTTCGGGAAGGACCAGATGAAGCGCTCCACCTCGTCGATGACCTCTTCGGCGTGGTGGGGGGTGGCGGACACGGCCGCCACGCCGATGGCGGCTCGCTGCCAGGTGTTCTGGTGGTCGGTCTCGGCGACGGCGACGTTGTAACGCCGACGTGCGCCCTCGGTGACGGGCTTGAGCACCGATCGCTTGGCCTTCAGCGACCGGCACTCGGGGAGATGGAGCTCGACGGCCAGCGCGAGGACGTGCACGGTTGCGCTCCTCCCCGACCGGCCGGCCTACGAGCGGGGGATCTCCCGCTCTTCGAAGGTCTCGATGATGTCCCCGGGCTTGAGGTCCTGGAAGTCGGAGAGCCCGATGCCGCACTCGAAGCCCGACTGCACCTCGCGGACGTCGTCCTTGAAGCGGCGCAGCGACGAGACGGTGCCCTTCCAGATGATGGTGCCCTCCCGCAGGAAGCGCACCTTCGAGCCACGGGTGATGGTGCCGTTCTGCACGAAGCAGCCGGCGATGGCCCCGATGCGGGGCACCCGGAAGATCTCGCGGACCTCGGCGTCGCCGGTGACCACCTCTTCGTACTCGGGCTCGAGCATGCCCACCATGGCGTTCTCGATGTCCTCGAGGACCTGGTAGATGACCTCGTAGGTGCGGATCTCGACGCCTTCGTGCTCGGCGAGCTCGCGGCCCTTGCGATCGGGCCGCACGTTGAAGCCGATGATGGTGGCGTCGGACGCCGCCGCCAGCTCGACGTCGGAGATGGTGATCCCACCGACGCCGCGGAGCACGAACGAGAGCTTGACCTCGTCGCGCTCGAGCTTCTTCAGGCTGCCGGTGAGCGCCTCGAGCGAGCCGTTCACGTCGGCCTTGACGATCAGGTTCAGCGTGGCGGGCTCGCCGGCCTGGATCTGCTGGAAGATGTCCTCGAGCTTGGCGCCACCGCTCATGGCGTGCGCCTCGCGCCCGATGTTGGCGACGCGGTGCCAGTGCTCGCGCGTGTCGGCCACGTTGCGGGCCGTCTTCTCGTCGGGAGCGACCACGAAGTCGTCGCCGGCGGCGGCGACGTCGGACAGGCCCAGCACCTGGACGGGCGCCGACGGGCCGGCTTCCTTGACCTGCTTGCCGGTGTCGTCGATCAGGGCCCGGACCCGACCCCAGGTGGCACCGGCGACGAGCGGGTCGCCGACCTTGAGGGTGCCGCGCTGGACCAGGACCGTGGCCACGGGACCGCGACCGGTGTCGAGGTTGGCCTCGAGGACCACGCCCTGGGCGCGACCGTTGGGGTTGGCCTGGAGGTCCTCGACCTCGGCCACCACGAGGAGGTTCTCGATGAGGTCGTCGACACCCTCACCGGTGAGTGCGGAGACCGGCACCATGACGGTGTCGCCGCTCCACTCCTCGGGGGTGAGGCCCCGCTCGCTGAGCTGGGTCATCACCCGGGTGGGGTCGGCGTTCTCGCGGTCGATCTTGTTGAGGGCCACGACGATGGGCACGTCCGCGGCGCGGGCGTGGTCCAGTGCCTCGAGGGTCTGGGGCATCACGCCGTCGTCGGCGGCCACGACCAGCACCACGATGTCGGTGGCGTTGGCGCCTCGAGAGCGCATCGCGGTGAAGGCCTCGTGACCCGGGGTGTCGATGAAGGTGAGCGGCCGCCCGTCGTGCTCGACCTGGTAGGCCCCGATGTGCTGGGTGATGCCGCCGGCCTCGCCCTCGACCACGTTCGCGGAGCGAATGCGGTCGAGGAGCTTGGTCTTGCCGTGGTCGACGTGGCCCATGACGGTGATGACCGGCGGGCGCACGACGGCGTCGGGGTCGTCCTCGTCCTCTTCGTCCTCGGGGAGCATGAGGAGCTTCTGGAGCTCGACCTCCTGCTCCTCGCCGGGGTCGACGAGGCGGATCTCGGCACCGATCTCCGCCGCGAACAGCTCGATCATCTCGTCGGAGAGCGACTGGGTGGCGGTGACCATCTCGCCCTGCTGCATGAGGAAGCGCACGACGTCGGCCGCGGTGCGGTTCAGCTTGGGGCCGAGCTCGATGGGGGTGGTGGCCCGCTCGACGACGATGGTGCCCTCGGGCACCGCCGCATCGGTGGGGGTGTACACCGGCATGTCGATCGGCTGCAGCTCCTCACGGCTGCGACGACGACGCCCCTTGCGCCGACGTGGCGGCCGCTGCTGCGGACCGCCACGACCACCACCGGGGCCACCGCCGGGACCGCCGCCACCGGGACGACCCGGTGCGGGGCCGGCGCCGGGCACCGACTGACGAGGACCGCCCATGGGCGGGCGGGGACGGCCGACACCACCCGCGGGGCGGGGACCGCCCGTGGGACGGGCGGCGGCGGGGCCGCGGCCACCCGCGCCCGGGGGCGGGGGGATGGGCTTGCCCGAGCGAGACGTGGGCGGGCCGGGCGGCGGCGGGATGGGCTTGCCGCTCGGCGAGACGGGGCGAGGGGCCGTGGCGTCCGCGGCCGCAGGAGCGGCGCCGGCGGCAGCGGCCTCGGCCGCAGGTGCTTCGGCGGCGGCCGCAGCGGGGGCCGGCGTGGCCGGAGCACTCGCCGGCGGTGCGGCCGGGGCGGGGGGTGCGGCGGGAGGCGGCGTGGGCCGGGGAGCGGCCGCGGCGACGCCCGGATCCTCCTCGCGACGCGGCGGGTGCTCGCTCCCGCTGGAGCGCACGACGCGCCGGGGAGCGGCGGGCTCGACCGGCGCAGCGGGCGCCTCGGGCTCAGGCTCGGCCTCGACGGGCGGTGCGTCCGCGGTGGCCGGCGTCGGGGCCTCGGTGGCCTCGGGCTCGGGAGCAGCGGCGGGGGCGGCGGCCTTCTTGGCCGCGGCCTTCTTCGTGGCGGCCTTCTTGGGAGCGGCGGCCGTGTCCGGCGCCTCCTCCGCAGCAGGGGCGGCGGCCTTCTTGGCCGGGGCCTTCTTGGTCGACTTCGTGGCGGCCTTGGCCTTGGCCGTCTTCGAGACGGGCTTCTCGGCCTCGGGCTCCTCGGGCTGGACGTCCCGGATCAGGCCTTCGCGCTCGGCCTTGCGGCGGACGCGGTCGGCCTGGGCCTCGACCACGCTCGACGAGTGGCTCTTGACCCCGATCCCGAGCGCGTCGCAGAGGTCGAGCGTCTCCTTGTTGGTGAGCCCGAGCTCTCGTGCCAGCTCGTACACGCGGATACTTGACGCCACTGGGGTTCTCTCAGCCTTTCGGTTGGTTCGATCAATCCTCGCGCGGCCGATCCCGGCGGCACGAAAGCGTTGCGGCGGCACCGAGGGACAACTCGGCGGTCAGGGTGTCGAGGGCGGCCTCGTCGACCGGGCCTCGGAGGGCACGCCCGAACGCTCCCCGGCTCCTGGCCTGCTCGAGGCACGCCAGGGAGCCGGCGCACAGCCAGGCGCCCCGTCCGGGCAGTGTACGACCCACGGCGAGGGTTCCGTCCACCGATCGCACCACGCGCACCAGCTCGGTGGGCGACGCCGGACGGCGACACCCGATGCAGGTGCGTACGGGCGCGACGCGCGACGCCATCGTCGGGGCGACCAGGATCAGTCCTCGGACTCGGCGGCGGGTGCTTCGGCGTCCGCCTCGACCTCGGCGTCGGCCTCGACCTCAGCGTCGGCCTCGACCTCGGGCGCTGCGTCCGCCTCGGGCTCGGGCTCGACGTCAGCCTCGACCTCGTCGGTGGCGTCCGCCTCCCCCTCGGCCTCATCGGCATCGGCATCGGCATCGGCATCGGCATCGGCATCGACATCGCCGTCGCTCGCACCCTCGGCGGTCTCGGCGTCGGGGTCACCCGCCTGCCAGGCCTCGGCCGACAGCGCAGGGCCGCCCTCGGCGGGCTGCCACATCTGCTCGCCGGTCTCGGGGTCGGTGACCCACTCGCCCTCGGCCCACTCCTCGGAGGCGTACGCCTCCTCCTCGGCGAGCTGGGTCTCGCTCTTGATGTCGACGCGCCAACCGGTGAGTCGGGCGGCCAGGCGGGCGTTCTGCCCTTCCTTGCCGATGGCCAGCGACAGCTGGTAATCGGGCACGATCACCTCGGCGGTGCCGGTGTCGTCGTGGAGGCGCACCTCCTTGACCTTGGCCGGCGACAGCGCCTTCATGACCAGGTCGGCGGGCTCCTCGGAGAACGGGACGATGTCGATCTTCTCGCCCCGCAGCTCGTTGACCACCATGCGCACACGGGCGCCACGGGCACCCACGCAGGCGCCGACCGGGTCCACGTTGGAGTCGTTCGACCAGACCGCGATCTTGGTGCGGTGCCCGGGCTCGCGGGCGCAGGCCTTGATCTCGACCACGCCGTCGGCGATCTCGGGGACCTCGAGCTCGAACAGACGCTTGATGAGGCCGGGGTGGGTGCGGCTCACCACGATCTGCGGGCCCTTGGCCGTCTTGCGCACCTCGACGATGTAGGCCTTGACCCGGGTGTTGGCCTCGGGTCGCTCGTACGGGACCTGCTCGGCTTGGGGCAGCAGCGCCTCGACCCGACCGAGGTCGAGCAGGGTGTAGCGCGAGTCGCTCTGTTGGATGATGCCGGTGACGATGTCGCCCTCGCGGCCGGCGTACTCCTCGTACTTCATCTCCCGCTCGGCCTCGCGGATGCGCTGGAGCATCACCTGCTTGGCGGTCTGCGCGGCGATGCGGCCGAAGTCGTCGGGGGTGACGTCGAACTCCTCGCCGATGGGCTCGCCCTCCTCGTCGAGCTCCTGGGCGAAGACGCTGATCTCGAAGGTGTCGGGATCGATCGTGACCCACGCGTACTCGTGGGCATCGGGCATCCGCTTGTACGCGGACTCCAGGGCGTCGGCGAGCGCACCGAACAGCACCTCGACGGAGATGCCCTTGTCGATCGCCAACGCCTGGAGGGCGTCCATCATCTCGGGGTTGGCTTCACTCATTTCCCGCTCCTGTCGGTCGGCGTCGCGGTGACGGCATGGCGGTCGTTGTGGTCGTTCTTCGGTCGGGCCTTCGCCGCCGACTTCGGGGTGGCTTCCCACTCGAAGACGGTGCGGGCGCGCTCGACGTCGCGATAGTCGATGCGGCGCTCGCCGCCGTCGGCGAGGGCGAGCAGCACGCTGGTGTCGTCCGCCTCGACGACGACCCCACGCACGCGGCGGTCGCCCTCGGTGCCGGCGACGGTCTTGATGGTGACGTCGCTGCCGACGGCGCCCTGATAGTGCTCAGGGCGGCGCAGCGGCCGTTCGAGGCCGGGGCTCGAGACCTCGAGGACGTACTTGCCCGGGATGGGGTCGTGCTCGTCGAGGGTGCGCGAGACGGCCCGGCTGAGATCGCTGAGGGCCCCCACGTCCACCCCACCGGGGCCGGACACGAGGATCTGCAGGGTGGAGCCGGACTGCTCGATGTCGTAGAGCTCGAGGCCCCGTTCCTCCACCAGCGGCAGGACGAGCGCGCGCAGGCGATCGATGGAGCTCATGAGCGTGCACACCTCCCTGGAGAGAAACCAAAGGCGTGGGCCGAGCCCACGCCTTTACGGACCAACTCGAACGAAAGACGGCCAAAGTATAGCGGGATCGACCCCGCCAGCACCCGCCCCGGTCGCTCGGCCGGTCAGTAGGAGCGGCCCACCACCGCCACGAGGTCGGCCTCGTCGGCCCCGTCCGGGCACGAGCCGTCGGCCCGTTGGAGGCAGCGCACCGTGACCGCGTTCTGGGCCAGGCGGGCCTCGCCCTCCTCCCCCAGGACGGCCCAGGGGATGCGGGCGAACCCCGTGGCGGCCGCCTCGAGCGCCTCTTCCACGCCCGTGACGTCGGCGGTGTGCGCGTCCCGGAACTCGGTGGCCTCACGCAGCAGGTTGGCCTGCATGCTGTCGAGCGCGGCCTTGACCGCCGTGGCCACGCCGGCGAGGTGGATGGCCGACTTCTCGCCGTCCTGGCGCTCGACGAGCGTGACGTTGCCCTCGGCCAGGTCCCGCGGGCCCACCTCGATGCGCACGGGCACGCCCTTGATCTCCCAGTCGGTGGCCCGACGCCCGAACGAGACGTCGACGCGCTGGTCGAGCTCGACCCGCACGCCGTGCTCGCGCAGCTCGGCGGCGAGCGCCGCCGTCTTCTCGAGCACCTCGGGCTCGTCGCGCACGGCGAGCACCACGGCCTGGATGGGCGCCAGCGCGGGCGGCACCTTCAAGCCCTTGTCATCGCCGTGGGTCATGATCAGGCCACCCACCATGCGGGTGGAGACGCCCCACGACGTCTGCCAGGCGTGCTGCTGGGAGCCGCCCTGGTCCAGGTAGGTGACGTCGAAGGCCTTGGCGAAGTTCTGGCCCAGCTCGTGGCTGGTGCCCATCTGCAGGGCTTTCCCGTCGCGCATCATGGCCTCGCAGGCGAGGGTGTTGATGGCCCCGGCGAAGCGCTCGCTGGCCGTCTTCGGCCCGAGGTGCACCGGTACGGCCAACACGTTGACCATGAAGTCGGCGTAGACGTCGTCGAGGATGCGTCGGGCGTAGTCACGGGCGTCCTCGTAGGTGGCGTGGCAGGTGTGGCCCTCCTGCCAGAGGAACTCGGTGGTGCGCAGGAACAGGCGGGGCCGCATCTCCCAGCGGACCACGTTGGACCAGTTGTTCACGCAGAGCGGCAGGTCCCGGTAGCTCTGGATCCACTTGGCGAAGTAGTGGTTGATGACGGTCTCGCTGGTGGGCCGGACCGCGATGGGCTCCTCGAGCTCCTTGCCGCCGCCCACGGTGACGACCGCCAGCTCGGGGCTGAAGCCCTCGACGTGCTCGGCCTCACGCTGGAAGAACTCCATGGGGATGAACAGCGGGAAGTAGGCGTTGTCGGCGCCCGCTTCCTTGATGCGGCGGTCCACCTCGGCTTGCATCCGCTCCCAGAGGGCGTAGCCGTAGGGGCGGATCACCATCGTCCCGCGCACCGGCCCGTTGTCGGCCAGCTCGGCCTTGGCGATGACGTCCTGGTACCACCGGGGGAAGTCGTCGGCCTGCGGGGTCAACACGGGGGGCTTGGCCATCGGCTGATCTTACGGGCGACGCCCCACTCCCCCGGCGTGATAGCCCATGACCGTGACGAGCCACGACCTGTTGCTGTTCGCCACCGGCCTGTTCGCCATCCAGAGCCCGCCGACGACCGTCGGGGCGTTCCTGTCGTACACGAAGGGGCTGCCGCTGGCGACCCAGCGCAAGGTGGCGCTCCGGGCGGCGCTGGCGATGGCCCTGGCCATGGTGATCGTCGTCTTCGTGGGCGAGCGCCTGCTCAGCCTGTTGGGCGTCACGGTGCCCATGCTCCAGTCGGCCGGTGGCCTGATCCTGCTGGTCACCGGCATGGCCATGGTGTCCGGCCACGGCCTGCCCGGGCCCGCCGCCGACGCCGACCCCGAGACCCACTGGCGGACGATGGCGGTCGTCCCCATCGCCATCCCACTGAACGTGGGCGGCGGCGCCATCGCCTTCATCGTCGCGGTGTCGTCCGCCAACGCCACCACCACGGACCAGCTCGCCCTGTCCGCCATCTGCATCGGCATGGCCGTGCTCACCGGCGTGGTCTACGTGTTCGCCGTCCCGGTGGCCCGCTGGCTGGGCGTCACAGGCATGGAGGTGCTCACCCGCCTCTTCGGCATCGTGTTGGTGGCCATCGCCTTCGGCGTGCTCTCCACGGGCCTCAAGGGCCTCTTCCCCGGCCTGGCGGCCTAGAAACACCGAGAGGGCGCTACTCGGCGTCGGGGGTGGGATCCTCGGGGTCGGGCTTGCGGAGGCGCTCGATGCGCTCGATCTTGACCTCGGCGGCGTTGGCGTCGAGGCCCTGCTCGTCGAGGAGGGCGAGGCGATCGGCCTCGGCCTCGGCGGCGGCGCCCTCGTCGGCCTGGGCCAACGCCGCCTCCACACCCTCGTTGATGATGAGCTCGGCCTCCGCCAGCAGCGCCTCGACCATCTCGTCCTCGGGCACGACCCGCACCACCTTGCCCTTGACGAACAGGTGGCCCCGCTGGCGGCCGGCGGCGATGCCCAGATCGGCCTCCTTGGCCTCGCCCGGCCCGTTGACGACGCAACCCATCACGGCCACCTGGATGGGCCACTTCTTCTCGGCGAACGCGTCCTGCGCGGCCTTGGAGACGGCGATGACGTCGACCTCGGCCCGGCCGCACGACGGGCAGGCGATGAGGTCGAGGCCGGTGCGCTCGCGCAGGCCGAGGGCCTCGAGCAGTTGGCGGCCGGCGTGGGCCTCCTCCACCGGGTCGGCGGTGAGCGAGTAGCGGATAGTGTCGCCGATGCCCTCGGAGAGCAGGGTGGCGAGGCCGGCGGTGGCCTTGATGAGGCCGGCGGGCGGCGGCCCCGCCTCGGTGACGCCGAGGTGGAGCGGGTGGTCGGTCACCTCGGAGAGCTGGCGGTACGCCTCGATCATCAATGGCACGTTGGAGGCCTTGACCGAGATCTTGACGTCGTCGAATCCCACCTCGTCGAAGTAGGCGAGCTCCATCTGGGCCGACTCGACGAGCGCCTCCGGCACGATGCGGTCGCCGTACTTGGCGTAGAGGTCCGGGTGCAGCGAGCCGCCGTTCACCCCGATGCGGATGGGGATGCCGCGGTCCTTGCACTCCTGGGCCACGAGCTTGATGTGCTCGGGCTTGCGGATGTTGCCGGGGTTGAGGCGCAGGCAGTGCACGCCGGCCTCCAGCGCGGCGAGGGCCATCTTGTACTGGTGATGGATGTCGGCCACGATCGGCACCGGCGAACGAGGGACGATCTGGGCCAGGCCCTCGGCCGCCTCGATCTCGTTGCACGTGCAGCGCACGATGTCGGCGCCGGCGCCGGCGAGGGCGTAGATCTGCTGGAGGGTGCCCTCGACGTCGGCGGTCTTGGTGGTCGTCATCGACTGCACCGTGATGCGGGCGTCGCCGCCCACGTCGACGGGTCGCGACGGGTGGGGCAGCGTGATCTTGCGGGTCACCCGGCGCGGGTACCGGCTCTGGGCCTCGGGCTCGGGCATCAGCGGGCGTGCATCCCGGCTAGTTGGGCAGGTTGATGGGGTTGATGACGTCCATGTACAGCGTGAGGACGCCGATTCCCACCATCACCATGACCACCGCGTAGGTGACCGGCAGCAACTTGCCGACGTCGACGAAGTAGCGCCGGTTGTTGCCCAGGCGCCACTCCCGGAACTTCTCGTAGATGGCGATGGCCACGTGGCCACCGTCGAGCGGCAACAGGGGCAGCAGGTTGAAGATGCCGATGAAGATGTTGACCATCGCGAAGAGGATCAGCACCGTGGCCATGCCGAGGCGCGCGGCCTGCTCGCCGAGGCGGGCGGCACCGTAGATCGACACGATGCGGTTCTGGTTCGGATCCGAGGACACGCCGTCGTCCGAGACCGTCGGGGTGCTGGAGTCATCCGAACTGGTGCTGTCCGCCGCGGCCTGGAAGAGGCTGGAAACTCCCTTGGGGATGCTGGTGAGCGAGCCGGCCACGACCTCGCCGAAGGTGCTGGCCGAGCGTTGGACGGCGGCGATCGGCCCGAGGCGGCGCAGGGGCACGTCCCCGTTGATGCCGAGGAAGCCCTCCTCCGCCCCGTCCGGGCCCTGGCTCAGCAGGGTGGTGGTGGTCTCGAAGGTGTCGCCGTCGCGCTCGACGGTGAGGGTCACCGTCTCACCGGGGAGCGACTCGACGACGTCCTTCAGCTCGGCGAAGTCGCCGACGACCTCGTCGTTCACGGCCACGACGCGGTCACCGGGGCGCAGGCCGGCCTCGACCGCCGGGCTGTCCACCGGCTCGCCGTTCTGCTCGAGCGCGTCCGACGGGGTGACGCGGTCGACCGTCCAGGCCGAGCGGTCGGGCTCGCCGAAGCCCACGAACAGGGTGAAGAGCAGGGCGAAGGCGAGCAGGAAGTGCATGGTGGACCCGGCCACCGCCACCGAGAAGCGCTGCCAGAAGGGCTGCTGGCGGTAGGCGCGGGCCTCGTCGGCGGGGTCGACCTCGTCGAGGTTGCTCATGCCCACGATGCGCACGTAGGCGCCGGCGGGGATGGCCTTCAGGCCGTACTCGACCTCGCCGCGCCGGAACGACCAGATGCGCGGCCCGAAGCCGATGAAGAACTCGGTGACGAGCATGCCGGCGCGCTTCGCGGTGAGGTAGTGGCCGAGCTCGTGGAGGAACAGCATCAACACGATGGCCAGGATGACGGCCACCCACACGGGGCTGGCCAGGATCCAGACGGCGGCGAGCGCCGCGAGCACGGCGAGGATGCGCAACGGGCTGGACTGGACCATGTCGTCCGTCTCGGTCCCGTCGCCGGCGACGTCCTCGGCCGGCACCTCCGCCTCGTGGACCATGGCCACGGGCGCACCGTCGTGGTCCGGGACGTCCGGTCCCTCGGGGGTCCCCGACCCGCCGCCCTGGTTGGTGTCCGTGGCGCTCATGCGCGGTACGTCCTCTCGATCACGTCCCGGGCAGCCTCGCGGGCCCGGTGGTCCACGTCGATGACAACGTCGACCGAGGTGGCTCTGGTTCCATCATGCCGGTCGAGGGTGGCTTTGAGTACGTCGGCGATCGCCACCCAGGAGATGAGCCCGTCGAGGAAGGCGGCCACCGCCACCTCGTTGGCGGCGTTGAGCCACGCCGGTGCGGTCTCCCCCGCCCGTCCCGCCTCGTAGGCCAGGCCGAGGCACGGGAAGGCCTCGAGGTCGGGCGGCTCGAAGTCGAGGCGACCCAGCTGCGCCCAGTCGATGCGACCGAAGGGGGTGGCGATGCGGTCGGGGTAGGCCAGGGCGTAGCCGATGGGCAGGCGCATGTCGGGCAGTGAGAGCTGCGCGATGGTGGCGCCGTCGGTGAACTCGGCCATCGAGTGGACGATCGACTGCGGGTGCACCACGACCTCGATCTGGTCGTAGGACGCGCCGAAGAGCTCGTGGGCCTCGATGACCTCGAGGCCCTTGTTCATCAGTGTCGAGGAGTCGATGGTGATCTTCGGCCCCATGCTCCACGTGGGATGGGCGAGGGCGTCGTCGATGGTGACCCCGGACAGGTCGGCCCGGGTACGGCCACGGAACGGTCCGCCGCTGGCCGTGAGCACGATGCGCGACAGTCGCTCGGCGTTGTCGTTGGCCCGCAGGCACTGGTGCACCGCGCAGTGCTCGCTGTCCACGGGCACGAGCTCGGCACCCGGGGTGGCTCGGGCGCGGGCGACGACCGGGCCCGCCGCGATCAGCGACTCCTTGTTGGCCAGCGCCAGGCGCTTGCCCGCCTCGAGGGTGGCGAGCGTCACCGACAGCCCGGCGAAGCCCACCACGCCGTTGACGACCACGTCGGCACCGGCGCAGGCCAGGGCCAGGGCGTCGGGACCGGCCACCACGTCGGTGCCCGGGGGGACGCCGTCGGCCACGGCCGCGGCCTTCGTCTCGTCGGCGATGGCCACCACCCCGGGGCGCACGGCCTTGGCCTGCTCGATGAGCAGGTCGACCGAGGATGCCGCGCCGAGGGCGACCACCTCGTAGTCGCCGGCCTCCGCGGCCACGACCTCGAGGGTCTGGGTGCCGATGGACCCGGTCGAGCCCATGACCGCGACGCGGGTCGTCATGGCCTCAGGGTAGAGCGCGAACCGGGTGCGGACGGGGCCGGGCGACGGATCAGGCGGTCAGGAGGAAGACGTAGTACGTGACGGGCAGGACGAAGAGCAGGGCGTCGAAGCGATCGAGCAGGCCGCCGTGGCCCGGCAGGATCGACCCCATGTCCTTCAGGCCGAGGTCGCGCTTGAGCATCGATTCGCACAGGTCGCCCACCGGCGCCACGATGGCGACGGCGAGGCCGAGGATGAGCGCCGAGCCCGTGTCCCAGGGGAACACCCCCACGATGCCGAGCACGATCACGCTCACGACCACGGCGGCCGCGGCGCCCCCCACGAGGCCTTCCATGGTCTTGTTGGGGCTCGACGGCGAGAGCGGGGTCTTCCCGAACTGCCGGCCCACGAAGTAGGCGCCGACGTCGTAGGCCACGGTGGCGATGATGGCGCCGGTGAGCATGCCGATGCCGTCCGGTGCGGCGAGCATCAGCGCCGCGAAGGAGCCGAGGCCACCGATCCAGAGCACGCCGAGGAGGGTGATGCCGATGTTGGCGACCGCCCGCTCGTGCTGCAGGCCGATGACGTACCAGAGCATGAGCACGGCGATGGTGAGGAAGGTGACCATCTGGAACCCGCCCGCCGGCTTCCAGTGCACCGCGAGCACGAACGAGCCGGTGGCCACGAGGCCCGGCAGGACCGCAGGGTGGTAGCCGACGCGTCGCACCGCGTTGAAGAACTCGATGGCACCCATGACGATGACGACGAGCACGAGCAGCGTCAGCGCGGCGGTGCCGATCATGGCGAGCACCACGAAGCCGACGAAGAGACCCACGCCGACGCCGACCGCGGTGGGCAGGTCTCGGCCCGCGCCGCTGCCGTCGTCGTGGACACCGAGGTCGCCGACGCTCCCGTGGGGGCGACGGTCCTCGGGGTAGGGCGAGCCGGGGGTGCGGCTGGGCTCGGGCTCGTAGCCAGGTTCGGGCTCGTAGGCCGGTTCGGGCTCGTACCCGGGCGGGGGCGCCTGCGCCGCCGGCTCGGACACGGGTGGCGGGACCGCCCCGAACTCGTCAGCGGGCTCGACCGGGGCGTCGACCCCGGGGACCGACTCGATGCGGGTGATGTCGGTGAGGTCGGAGAAGTCGTCGGCCTCGGCGTGGCCGTGCTCGTCCTGCCAGCGGGGACCGGCGCCGGAGGTGGGCGCCCAGACGGAGGCGTCGTCCTCGTCGCCGGGCTCGGGCGTCGGTGCGAGCACCTTCGGCACCTCGCCCGTGGGCGGCGCGCTCCAGTGGGGCAGGTCGTGATCGCTCACGTCCGCCACCTCGTCCTCGGTGGGCAGCAGATCCTCGAAGGGGCTCGGCTCGAGCGCGTCGTCGCGCCGTCCACGCCGGCCCCGACGCCCGCGGCGACGGGCACCGATGTCCTCCTTGGCGACCTCACGGCGGTCGCGGCGTCCACCGAGCATGCGGCCGAGGTCGTCCTCGTCGCCCGCCATGGTGCGGCTCGACCCGGAGGGAGCGTCGAAGGGCGACTCCGACGCCCGCTCGACCGGCGCGGTGGGACGAGGCGGGGGCGGCGCGTCGAACTCGAGGGAGTCGTCGTCCTCGAAGGGGCTCGATGAACGACGGCCCGAACCCGAGGAGCCGGACGAACCGGAGGCACTGCCCACGCCCGGTGGGGGCGGCGAGTCGGCGGAGATGATGGGGACGGCGCCGAACGTGTTCGGGTCGTCGGCCTCGGGCGCCGGGAAGCGCAGCGGGGGCGGCGGCGCGTCGTCGCTGGTCGGGGGATCACCGAACTTGGGGCGGTCGGCCGGGATGCGGCCGACGACATCGGGACGGCTCGATGCCTCGGCCGCCTCTTCGGCCCCGATGATGCGCACACCCTCGGTGGGCTCGCGCACCACCTTCTCGGGTTCTTGGTCTTCTGGCGGCGGTGCGCCGGAGTCCTGGTCCACCGGAACCTCCTACTGGTCGGTGACTCGGGAAAGGCCCATCAGTCCTCGAGCAGTTCCTGTTCTTTGACGTCGAGCGCGGCGTTGATGGCGGCTTCCTCGCGGTGGGTGATCTCGTCGAGGCGTTTCTCGGCCCGGGCCAGCTCGTCGTGGGTGAGCTCGCCGTCCTTGTCGAAGGCCTCGAGCTCGTGGCGGGCGGCGCGGCGCAGGTTGCGGATGGCGACCCGCCCCTCCTCGGCCATGCCCTTGACGACCTTCACGAGCTGTTGACGGCGCTCGGCGGTGAGCGGCGGGAAGCTCAACCGGATGACGTGGCCGTCGTTGCTGGGGTTGAGGCCCAGGTCGGAGTTCTGGATCGCCTTCTCGATGGCGGGCATCGAGCCCTTGTCGTACGGCGAGATGATGAGCTGGCGGGCCTCGGGCACGGAGAACCCCGCGAGCTGCTGGAGGGGCACCTCCTGGCCGTAGTAGTCGACCGGCAGCTTCTCTACGAGCGCCGGCGCGGCCCGGCCCGTGCGGATGGTGCTGAACTCGTGGCGGGCGTGGGAGACGGCCTTGGCCATCTTCTCGGTCACGTCGTCGAGGACGAGATCGACGGTCTCCTCAGACACGGCAGCCCTCCGCTTCAGCGGTCGGTTGCGGCAAGGAGCCCGGGTGGGCGGATGGGTCGGTACGCGTCACTGGGAGACAAGCGTACCGATCGACCTGCCTTCGAGGATGGACCTCACGTTGCCGCGCTCCAGCAGGTCGAACACCACGATGGGGATGGCGTTGTCCATGCAGAGCGTGATGGCGGTGGAATCCATGGCCCGGAGGCCCCGGTTCAACACCTCGATGTAGGACACCTCGGTGAGCAGGGTGGCCTCGGGATTGGTCTTCGGATCGTCGGTGTAGATGCCCCCGACGCCCGAGTGGGTGCCCCGCAGGATGGCCTCGGCGTCGATCTCGGCGGCCCGGAGGGCAGCGGTGGTGTCGGTGGTGAAGAAGGGGTTCCCCGTGCCGCCGGCGAAGATGACGACGCGGCCCTTCTCGAGGTGGCGGATCGCCCGCCGCCGGATGTAGGGCTCGGCGATCTGGGACATGTGCACCGCGGTCTGGACCCGCGTCGGCTGGCCCAGCTGCTCGAGGGTGTCCTGGAGGGCGAGCGCGTTGATGACGGTGGCGAGCATGCCCATGTAGTCCGCCTGGGCGCGGTCCATGCCCGCGCCGGCGCCGGTCATGCCTCGCCAGATGTTGCCGCCGCCGACCACGATGGCGATGTCGACCGCGAGCTCACGACGGACCTCGACGATCTCCTCGGCGATCTGCTTGACGATGACGCCGTCGACGCCGTAGCCGGCGTCGCCGGCGAAGGCCTCGCCCGAGAGCTTCAGGACCACCCGCTGCCAGCGGGGGGTGTCGCCCTCGGGCACGCTCGGGCCGTCGTTGCTCAAGCCCCGATCACGACCTGGGCGAAGCGGACGATGGTGGCATCGCCGAGGAGCTGGGTGACGGTCTGCTTCTCGTCGCGCACGAAGGCCTGGTCGAGCAGCACCCGCTCTTTGTACCAGCCGTTGAGCCGGCCCTCGATGATCTTGGGCCACGCCTGCTCGGGCTTGCCCTCGGCCTTGGTGATGGCCTCGAGGCTCTTGCGCTCGGCCTCCACCTCGTCGGCGGGGACCTCGTCACGGGTCAGGAACGGCGGCTTGGTGAAGGCGATGTGGACCGCGAGGTCGTGGGCCAGCTCGGGGGTGCCGCCGGCCACCTCGACCAGCACGGCGTTCACGCCGCGCTCGCTCTGGACGTGCAGGTAGGTGTCGAGGATGTTGCCCTCGGCGGCGGCGAAGCGCACGACGCGCCCGAGCTCGATGTTCTCCTTCAGGGTGACCTTGAGCTCGTCGATGGCGGCGGCCTTCTGGGAGGCGGCCTCCTCACCCTCGGCGAGGACGAGGGAGGCGATCTCCTGGGCGAGGTCCTTGAACTGGTCGGACTTGGCCACGAAGTCGGTCTCGGACTTGAGCTCGACGATGGCGCCGATCACGTTCTGGGTGTCGACGGCAACGGCGACGGCGCCCTGGTTGTTCTCGCGGTCCGAGCGCGATGCGGCCTTGGCCAGACCCTTCTCCCGCAGCCACTGGGCGGCGGCCTCGAAGTCACCGTCGTTCTCGGTGAGGGCGCGCTTGGCGTCCATCATCCCGGCGCCGCTCGACTGGCGGAGCGCTTGGACGTCTTTCGCGGTGAATTCGGGCACAGCGTTGGCCTCCTCAGGCTCAGTGTTCTCGTTGCGGGGGTCGGTCGCCGGGTGCGAGCCCGGGGACCGTCGTTTCCAGGTGGTGGCGATGGCGACCGCCGGGGCGGGCGAGGCCCGCAGGGCGACCGACCAGGTCGGCGCCGTCGCGTCCCTCGAGGCTAGGCGGCGGGCGCCGCCGGTCGGCCTCGAGTTCGGCGCCGCCGATCACTCGGCGGCGGGAGCGTCCGCGGTCTCGTCGGCCTCGGGCGCCGCGGCCTCCGCCTCGGGGGCGTCGGCTGCGGCCTCGACCGCAGGAGCCTCCTCGGCGGGCGCCTCAGCGGCGGGGGCCTCAGGAGCCGCCGCGGGGGCCCCGGCGGACTTGGCGGCCTGCTCGGCCTTGGCGGCGGCGAGGCGGGCCTCGCGCTCGGCGGCCTGGGCGGCGGCCTCACGGCGAGCCTCGGCCTGCTGCTTGGAGACGGCTGCCTCCTCCTCGGCCGAACGCTCGACGGGGGGCGCCACGTCGGGGTTGCGCTTCGAGCGGATGTACAGGCCCTCCTGGACGGCGTCGGCCAGGATGCGGCACATCAGGTCGCCGGAGCGGATGGCGTCGTCGTTGCCGGGGATGACGTAGTCGATGACGTCGGGGTCGCAGTTGGTGTCGACCAGGGCCACGATCGGGATGCCGAGCTTGTTGGCCTCGGTGACCGCGATGTGCTCCTTCTTCGTGTCGAGCACGAAGATCGCCGCAGGGCGCTTGGTCATGTTGCGGATGCCGCTGAGGTTGCGCTCGAGCTTCTCGAGCTCGCGGCCGAGGATGAGGGCTTCCTTCTTGGGCATGGCCGCGAACTCGCCCGAGTCGCGCATGCGGCCGTACTCCTGCATCTTGCCGACGCGCTTGGAGATGGTCTCGAAGTTGGTGAGCATGCCGCCCAGCCAGCGCTGGTTCACGTAGGGCATGCCGCACTTCTCGGCGTAGGACTGCACGCCGTCCTGGGCCTGCTTCTTGGTGCCCACGAACATGAGCGAGCCGCCGTCGGCGACGAGGTCGCGGACGAAGCTGTAGGCGATCTCGATGCGCCGCAGCGTCTCTTCGAGGTCGATGATGTAGATGCCGTTGCGCTCGCCCCAGAGGAACCGCTTCATCTTGGGGTTCCAGCGGCGGGTCTGGTGACCGAAGTGGACACCGGCCTCGAGCAACTGCTTCATGGAAACGACGGGCGCCATGGCGCAACTCCTTCCCCACGGTTGAGGTGTGCCCTGGGCCGTGCGCCTTGCGGCGACCGTGGGGAGGCCCGGGGGTGAGGTTGGTCGCGGACCGGCGGACGCCGGACCGAGGGTCGATCCTACCGGCAACACCCCCACCTCGGGCCAGCCGGGGCGTAACGTGCCCCATGGCCCGGGCCCGGACGATCGTGCTGTGGTTGCTGACCGCGCAGGTCGTGATCCTGGCCGCGACCGGCGCGGCGCTGTACTTCGTCTACCGGCCCGAGGCCGCCGCCGCCTGGACGGACACCTACGGGGTGGGTAGCGCGTTGGGCCGTGAGGTCCGGGTGGCGCACCTTGCACAGGACCTCCATCGCGTCGCGGCGTGGCTCGCTCTGCCCACCTCGATCGTGGCCGCCGTCCTGCTCACCCTGCGGACGAGGCCGACCGAACGAGTGGCGCCGGGCCTCGCCACAGGCGTCGGCCTCGTGCTCGCCGTCGTGGCGGCGTCGGTCACCGGCTACCTGCTGCCCTGGGACCAGCTCGCCCTGTTCGCGGTCACCGTCGGCGAGAACATCAGCGGCTACACCTGGCTGCGCGACGGCAGCGTCCGCTTCGTGTTGATGGACGGCATCGAGATCCTCCCGAGGACGCTGCTGAAGTGGCTCGTCCTGCATGTCGTGTTGGGCGTTGCCGTGGTTGGGCTGACGGCACTCGGGTGGCGACGGGCCCGCCGAACGCCCCCGATCGAGCCGGCGGCGCCTGCCGCCAACGAGCCGTCGGCCGAGGTGCCGGTCGGCGTCTGAGGCTCACTACATCAACAGCAACGACGCGAAGGACGGGGCGAGGCCGCTCGGCCGAGGCGTTGGGGCGCAGGTCTCGTCGGTTGCCCGCTGGCATGAAAGGTCACTGTGCGTGACGGGAATGCGTTCCGGCGGTCCCTCTGGAGGAAATAGCCCCTCGATTCGAACAGCTATTTCCTCCAAGGCACTCCTCAGACGGTCAGCGCGCCGTCATTCGGCCACAGAGCGTGGTGCGCCGCGACGACTGGCGTCGCGACGAGGCATCGGCACCTTCAAAAGCGCCGGTGCCGTGCTCGAGCCGCGTCTCGCTCGTCAGTGAAGCGGCGACCGTGCCGTGCGACCGTGACTCTCAACCGGGCCCGGACGTCGTCCCCGTGACCGCGAACGCATCCGCCACGCGAAGGACGCACGGCCCTGGACCGAGGCTCACGCGGCGGCGTCGAACTCGGCGACGGGGATGAGCCGGACGAGGGGGGCCGCGGCGGCGAAGAGCGCCTCGGGGTCGAGGTACTCGTCGCCCCGGCGGATGCCGAGGTGCAGCGTGTCGGCGGCGCGGCCCACCTCGGCGCCGGCCGCGACCACGGCCCCTTGGGCCACCGAGACGGACGCCAACCCGCCGTAGCTGCTGCGCAGGCCGTCGGCGTGGGTGACGGTGACGTAGCGCACGCCGGCCACTGACCCGGCGAACGACACCGTCCCCGCCGCGACGGCGCGCACGACGGTGCCCGGCACGGTGGCGTAGTCGATGCCGCGGTTGCCCGGGCCGTAGGGCGAGGTGGGGGCGCGGAACGGGTCGACGACGGGAGCGTCGACCGGCGGTCGGTACATGACGACGGTGGCCTGGCCGGCGGCCGGCGCATCGGCGACCCAGGTGGTGGCGGCCGTGACGGCCAGCAGGACCACGAGCAGGCGGAGCGATCGGGACATGGGTCCCCCTTCAGATGGGCGGCGCAGAAGGGGGAAGGTGGTGCGGCGAGCCTCTGGTGCCGGCACCGAGTGGCGCGAGATCGACGCTACCGGCGCCGGCGTCCGGTCAGGCCGGCTCGCGCTCGGCGGCGGCGATGCGCGAGCGCAGCTGCAGCACGGCCTTGGTGTGGATCTGGCAGACCCGGCTCTCGGTGACGCTGAGGACCTCGCCGATCTCGGCCAGGGTCAGCGCCTCGTAGTAGTAGAGCGTGAGCACGAGGCGCTCGCGCTCGGGCATCCGGTTGATGGTCTCGGCGAGGAGCTGGCGGGTCTCCTCGGCCTCGTAGACCGTGACCGGACCCCGGCCCGAGTCGGCGATGGTGTCACCGAGGGTGATGGACTCGCCGCGGTCGCCGCCGGCGAGCATCTCGTCGAGGGCGGCCATGCCCACGAACGAGATCTGCGACAGCAACTGGGCCAGCTGCGCCTCGGTGAGATCGAGCTCCTCGGCCAGCTCCTCGTCGGTGGGGGCCCGGTGGAGCTCGCCCTCGAGCTTGGCGTACGCCTTCTCGAGCGAACGGGCCTTGGCCCGCACCGAACGCGGCACCCAGTCGATGGAGCGCAGCTCGTCGAGGATCGAGCCCTTGATGCGGGAGATGGCGTAGGTCTCGAACTTGAAGCCCCGTTCGGGGTCGAACTTCTCGATGGCGTCGATGAGCCCGAAGATCCCGTAGCTGACGAGGTCGGCCTGGTCGACGTTCTGCGGCAGGCCCACCCCCACCCGACCGGCGACGTACTTCACCAAGGGCGAGTAGTGCAGGATCAGCTGGTCGCGGGCGTCGCGGCCCTTGGTGTCCTTGTACCGCGCCCAGAGCGCGTCGAGGCGGGCACCGTCATCGATCACGGAGTGCTCGTCTCACGCTCGAGGGTGGGTGGCCTGGAACACGCTCTTCAACCGTTCCTTGCTGACGTGGGTGTACAGCTGCGTGGTGGCGAGGTCGGCGTGGCCGAGCAACTCCTGCACAGCACGCAAATCGGCACCTCCGTCCAGAAGATGAGTGGCGAAGGTGTGGCGGAGGGCGTGCGGGTGCACCGGGGTGGCCGAGCGCCGGTCGAGGATGCGGCGCACGTCCCGGGGGGTGAGCCGGTTGCCCCGGCGGTTGAGGAACACCGCGTCGTCCGGGCTGGTGGGCCCGAGCAGCGCGGGCCGACCGTGCTCGAGCCACTGCTCGACGGCCTCGACCGCTGGGGGACTCAAGGGGACCTGACGCTGCTTCGAGCCCTTGCCCCACACCACGACCCGACGCCGGCCGAGGTCGAGGTCGCCGGGGCGCAGGCCGCACAGCTCGGCGACGCGCAGGCCGCTGCCGTAGAGCAGCTCGACCACGGCGGCGTCCCGGGCGGCGATCTCGGGCGGGTCGTCGTCGTGCAGGGGCTCGTCGAGGAGCTGGTGGACCTCGGCCTCGGGCAGCACCCGCGGCAGGCGCCCGTCGCCCTTCGGCGCGCTGAGGCCCGCCGAGGGATCGACCTCGATGCGCCCGGTGACCCGGAGCCACCCGAAGTAGCGCCGGAGCGAGGACGCGGACCGGGCGATGGAGCGGCGGGCCTTGCCCGTGGTGGACAAGAAGGCGAGGTAGCGCCGCAGGGTGCGGCGATCGACCTCGGCCGGCCCTTCCAGCCCGAGGCGGTCGGTCCACCGGCAGAAGGCGGCGAGGTCACGCCCGTAGGCCTCACGGGTGGCATCGGAGACGCCGGTGAGCGACGCCGAGAAGCCGTCGAGGTCCCAGGCCATGGGGTCACGCTAACCCTCGCCGGCCGTCGCGAGAACCCCCTTCTCGCCGGGGTCCGTCTGCGGGTGCCCCTCGCCGCTCGGTCTAGGGTCGCACCATGCCCCTGCGCACTGCCGATGAGTACCGCGCCGGCCTCGAGGACGGCCGCACCCTCTTCTACCGGGGTCAGCCCGTCCCGAACGTGAACGAGGTGCCGGCCCTGCGCGTGGCGGTGGACCACGCCGCCCACGACTTCGACCTGGTGACCGACCCCGACTTCCGCGCGCTGGCCGTGACCACCGACCCCGACACGGGCGCCGAATACAGCACCTACTACAAGATCCCCCGCAACGCCGACGACCTGCTGGACCGCATGCGCCTCATCGACGCGAGCACGGCCGAGGGGGGCACGGTGGTCACCCTCATCAAGGAGATCGGCACCGACGCCACGTTCGCGCTGCTGCGCAAGCTCGAAGGCGAGGCCCGGGAGAAGGTGCAGGCCTTCCACGACCACTGCCGCGACAACGACCTGGCCGTGGCGGTGGCCCAGACCGACGTGAAGGGCGACCGCTCGATGGGCCCGAGCAAGCAGGCCGACCCCGACCTGTACGTGCACGTGGTCTCCGAGAACGAGGACGGCATCGTGGTACGGGGCGCCAAGTGCCACACCACGAGCAGCGCGAACGCCGACGAGCTCATCGTGTTGCCCACCCGGGCCATGAGCGCGGAGGACGCCGACTACGCGGTGGCCTTCGCCATCCCCATCGACACTCCCGGCCTCGAGCTCTACGTGTCGTCGTACTCGGGGCGCGAGCACAACGAGTTCGAGTTCCCACTCTCGAGCAACCACAAGCTGCTCGAGACCCTCACCGTGTTCAACGACGTGTTCGTGCCGTGGGACCGCGTGTTCCTGTGCCGCGAGCCCGAGCTGGCGGGCGCCGTTGCCCTCACCTTCGTCGAGTACCACCGCTTCACCGCGGTGTCCTACAAGCTGCCGCTGCTCGACGCCTTCGTGGGCGCCTCGGCCCTGATCGCCGAGCTGAACGGCGTGGGCAAGGCCGGCCACATCCGCGACAAGCTCACCCACCTGATCTCGTACTCGGAGACGGTGCGGGCCCTCACCGAGATGGCGGCCTTGCGGGCCAAGGTGGAGGAGGAAATCGCCTACCCCGACCCGATGACCACCAACATGGCCAAGTTCACCTTCGCCAGCGGCTACCACCAGGCCCTCGAGTGGGTGCAGGACTGCGCCGGCGGCCTGCTGGTGACGGGCCCGGGCGGCGAGGACTGGGACAGCCCGGACGTGCGCCCCGTGCTGGAGAAGTACTTCCAGGCCAAGGGCACCGCCGAGCAGCGACTGCGCCTGATGCACGTGATCAGCGATCTCACCGCCCGCGACCTGGGCGGCTACCACGCGGTGCTGGCCGTGCACGCCGAAGGCTCGATCGAGGCCGAGAAGATGCAGATCCTGCGCTCGTACGACTCGGCCCGCGCCCTCGCCTACACCAGGAAGATCGCCCGCATCGACTGACCGCGGCCGACCACGGGCCCTGGCCCTCATCGGTCCGGCCTCGCCACCCGCTCGAACCAGCCCCCGTCGGCCGCGACCCAGCCGGCCGCCTCGAGGTGCTGCAACGCCTCGGCCAGGGGACCCAGGCCCAGCCCGGTGCGCACGGCCAGCTGCTCGAGCGCGGCGGGCTGCCATCCGAAGGCGTCGAGCACCTGGGCCTGCTCGGCGGTGGGCGCCGGACGCGGGTCGGGCGCCCCACGGGTGGCGGCGGTTGCGGTCAGGCCCAACAACGAGAGGACATCCTCGGCGCCCCGGGCCACCCCGGCGACGGCATCGGCGAGCAGCTGGTTGCAGCCCGTGGACGTGGGGCTGGTGACGGGCCCCGGCACGGCGAGCACGGGCACGTCGCGCTCGAGCGCGGCGTCGACCGTGTGCATCGATCCGCCGTGACGAGGCGACTCGACCACCACGACGACGTCGGCCAGCGCGGCGACCAGGCGGTTCCGCGCCGGGAAGCGCCATGGCTCGGGCGCCGCCCCGAGGGGCGCTTCCGACAGCACCACCCCGGCCTGCTCGACCCGGCGCCACAGTCCGGCGTGACGCCGCGGGTAGACGACGTCGAGGCCCGACCCCACGACGGCGAGCGGTGGCGCCGCCTCGGCGGCCAGAGCCCCCTCGTGGGCGGCCCCATCGATGCCGAGTGCGAGACCCGACACCACCCGCACCCCAGCGCCCGCCAGGTCTCGCCCCAGGCCCCAGGCCACGTCCCGCCCGTAGCGGCTGGCGGTGCGGGTGCCGACGATGGCCACGCGGGGGCCGGGCACCACGTCGGGCCGGCCGCGGTGGAACAGCACGACCGCCGGCTCGACGTCCGCGGCCAGTGCCTCGGGGTACGCCACTCCCCCGAGCACCGTCACCCCGATGCCCGCGTCATGGTGGGCGGCGAGCACCGCCTCAGGGTCGAGGGAGCGAGCCCGCGTCGCCCACGTGGGGGGCAGGGTCTCGGCCTGCCTCCCGAGCGCCGCGGCGACCCCTTTGTCGCGCCCGGCGGTCCCTGCGCACACGTGGCGCCAGGCCTCCCCGAGCGCGGGCCACGCCCGGGCGACGGCGGTGAGCCGGGCCGGGCCCATGCCGGGCAACGTGCAGAGCGCCGCCCCGTAGGCCTCGGGCGGGAGGGCACCGGCTCCCGACCCGGCGCCGACCGTCGGTCCCTGCGTCGCCGTCCCGACGTGCCCAGGCTCGGGCACTCGGCGCACCTCGCGCTCAGCCACGACCGAGCCCCACCGGGTCGGCGCGCAGGCTCAGGGCCAGGCTCACCTGGTCGGAGCCGAGGGGGCCATTGCGCCCCCACAGGTCGGCGAGGGTGAGGGCCACCCGCCGGACGCGCTGGAGCCCCCGGGCAGAGAGGCGGCCGGAACGCAGCGCCTGCTCGACGATGAGGGCGGCTCCGTCCGAGAACGGCGCCAGCTCGTCGAGGGCGGCGGCGTTCAGCTCGGCGTTGGCCCAGACGCCACGCCCCTGGGCCCGCTCGCGGGCGGCGAGCACGCGCTCGGCCACCACCGAGCTCGTCTCACCCGGGGCACCGCGCAGCAGGTCGTCCACATCGGGGCGCAGCACCTCGACCCGGAGGTCGAAGCGGTCGAGCAGCGGGCCCGAGAGGCGCCGCCGGTAGCGGGCCCGGGCCGCATCCGAACACGAGCACGCTCCCGGGGACGACCCCTCGCCACAGGGACACGGGTTCATGGCGCCGGCGAGCAGGAAGCGGGCGGGGAAGGTGGCGCTGGCCTTGGCCCGCGCCACCCGCACCTCACCCTCCTCGAGGGGCTGGCGCAGCGTGTCGAGGACCTGCGGCGCGAACTCGCCCATCTCGTCGAGGAAGAGCACGCCCCGGTGGGCGAGGCTGACCTCACCGGGGCGCATGACGGCGGTGCCGCCGCCGATGATCGACACCGGCGACGCCCCGTGGTGGGGCGCTCGGAGGGGCGGTCGCCAGATGAGCGAGTCCGCCCGCAGGGGGATGCCCGCGGCCGAGTGGATGCGGGTGGCCTCGAGGGCGTGCGCCTGGCACAGGCGGGGCAAAAGGCCCGGGAGCCGGCGGGCCAGCATCGTCTTGCCGGAACCGGGCGGGCCCACCATGAGCAGGTGGTGATGGCCGGCCGCCGCCACCTCGAGGGCGAGTCGGGCCACGGGCTGGCCCCGCACGTCGGCGAGGTCGGGCTCGGGAGGTGGCGGCGCCGCTCCCGGGGGCGGTGGCGGGTCGGGCCACGGCTCTTCGCCCTTCAGTGCCGCGGCCACCTCCCGGAGGTGGGCGACGGGCCGCACCTCGTGGGTGGCCACCAGGCGGGCCTCTCCCGCCGCCGCCACCGGCACGACCGCCACCTCGCCGTCGAGGGCCTCGGAGAGCGAGACCATGCCCGGGACCGGGCGGAGCGAACCGTCGAGGCCGAGCTCGCCGAGGAACCCGACCCCGGCGACCGCCGCCGGCTCGACCTCCTCCTGCGCCACCAGCAGGGCCACGGCGATGGCCAGATCCAGCCCGGAGCCCACCTTGCGCAGCCCCGAGGGGGCGAGGTTCACGGTGATGCGCCGGTTGGGCCACGGCAGACCGGTGCACTGGAGTGCCGCCCGGACCCGATCGCGGGCTTCGCGGCAGGCCGTGTCGGGCAGGCCCACGATGGTGAAGCCGGGGAGGCCGCTGGCCACGTGCACCTCGACGGTGACGGGCCGACCCTCCACGCCGAGGACGGTGGCGGACGAGATGGTGGCGAGCACGGTGGGACCTCCCGGGTGGTGCGGATGGGGAGGGGCCGTGCGCCGGCCGCCGAGGCGTGCGCCCACCGTACGAAGGGGGTGCGACAGGAATCCGGAATGGACAGGGTTGTCGACGCGGCGCGGGGGCGCAGGCCGGGCACACTGAGGCGATGGGAATGGACCCGACCCGTCGCCACGTACGCCGAAACAGCGACTACGTGTTCGTGGCCGCCGCGCTCATCGTGGCCGTGGCCCTCGTGGCCTGGGCGTTCCTGGGCTGACGGTGGACCACCCCGACCTCTGGGCCGACGACGCCGTCGAGACCCGTTTCATCCAGCCCTACCAGGCCACCAAGTCGTACCTCTGCCCCGGCTGCAACCGCGACATCCCCCCGGGCACCGGGCACATGGTGGCGGTGCCCCACGACGCGCCCGACCTGCGCCGCCACTGGCACCGGGCCTGCTGGACCAACCGCCACCGGCGCCGTCCCCGCCACTAGCGGACGGCGTGCGGGCCGAGCTGCGGCGGCGCTAGAAGGCCGCTTCGATGACTTCGATCTGGCCGTCGAGGACGGCGGCGACGTCGAAGCGCACCTCGCGGGCTCGGAAGGGGGCGTCTTCGAGCCACACCGCGGCGAGGCGGCGGATGCGGTCACGCTTCTCGCGGGTCACGGCTTCCGCGGGCAGGCCGTAGGCGTCGGAGGAGCGGGTCTTGACCTCGCAGAACACGAGGACCCGCCCCTTGCGCACGATGAGGTCGAGCTCACCCTGACGGCAGCGCCAGTTGGTCTCGACCACCTCGTAGCCGTTGGCGGTGTACCAGGCCGCCACGGCCGCCTCGCCGGCCGCCCCGAGCTCGAGGCGTTGGCGGCTCATCGCGTCAGTAGTCGCGCTTTTCCTTGACCTTCGCGGCCTTCCCGACGCGATCGCGCAGGTAGTAGAGCTTGGCCCGGCGCACGTCGCCGCGGCTGTGGACCTCGACCTTGGCCAGGATGGGCGAGTGCACCGGGAAGGTGCGCTCGACGCCCACGCCGAAGCTGACCTTGCGGACGGTGAAGGTCTCGCGGATGCCCGAGCCCTGGCGGCGGATGACCACGCCCTGGAAGACCTGGACGCGCTCACGGGTGCCCTCGACGACGCGGACGTGCACCTTCAGCGTGTCGCCGGCGGCGAAGTCGGGGATGTCGTCACGCAGGCTGGCGTGGTCGACGAGATCGGTGGAGTTCATGGCGCAACACGCTCCTGGCGTGGAATTCTTCGGGGACCGTGAGGGGAAGCGGTGGCGAACGTCGCACGTTCGCAGGACGGGTCAGGATACGTGAGGGGGTGCGCTGGGACCAACACCGAGGCCGAACTCGTCGAGGAGCGCCTCCTCGTCGGCGGTGATGCCGCCACGGGCCGCGAGCAGATCGGGACGGTGGGTGGCGGTGCGCACGAGCGCCTGGGCCCGACGCCACCGGGCGATGCGGCCGTGGTCGCCCGAGCGCAGGACGTCGGGCACCGCCATGCCCCGGAACTCGGCGGGACGGGTGTACTGGGGGTACTCGAGCAGGCCGTCGCTGAAGGACTCGTCGCCCGCGGACTGGTCGTTGCCCATCACCCCGGGGACCAGCCGGCCGACCGCTTCGAGCACCACCATCGCTGCGACCTCGCCGCCGGCGAGGACGTAGTCGCCCACCGACAGCTCACCGTCCACGAGGGCGGTGCGCACCCTCTCGTCGACCCCCTCGTAGCGCCCGCACAGCAGTGAGAAGCCGTCGAGCGAGGCGAGCTCGACGGCCATGTCCTGGTCGAAGCGCCGGCCGCCGGGACCGAGCAGGAACAGGGGCCGGGGCGGGGCCACGGCCTCGACCGCGCCGAAGAGGGGCTCGGGCATGAGGACCATGCCGGCGCCGCCCCCGTACGGGCTGTCGTCGACCGAGCGGTGCGGGTCGGTGGTGGTGGACCGCAGGTCGTGGACGCGGATGTCGAGCAGCCCCTCGCCGGCGGCCTTGCCCAGCAGGCTGCGGCCGGTGAAGTCGCCGACCATGTCGGGGAAGATGGTGAAGATGTCGATGCGTGTTGGACCGCTCTTCGGCTGTCGCCTCATCGCACCGTCAAGGCTCGCTCGTCCCTCGCTCACCGCGCCTCCGGTCAAAGCTCGAGGAGTCCCGCCGGAACGTCGACCACCAAGCGGTCCCCTCCGCGCGCCGTGATGAAGCGCACGGGGATGAGGGCGCCGCCGTCGAGCACGAGCAGGTTGCTGGCCGGGTTCTGCTCCACCGACTCGACCGTCCCGAGCATGGCGCCCGTCTCGTCCACCACCTCGCTGCCGATCAGCTCGTGCACGAAGAGTGCGTCGGGGTCGTCGAGGGGCTCGGCGCGCAGCACGAGGCCGTGGAGCGCCTCCGCGGCCTCTCGGGACTCGACGCCGGCGAACTGCACGATCCAGCGCCGCTGGTGGGGCTGGGCGGTCACGACGGTGAGCTCGCCGTCGTCGCTGAAGAGCACCGTGCCCGGGTCCAGGCGCTCGGTGCGATCGGTGCTGAGCGCGACGATCACCTCTCCGCGGAGGCCGTGCGCCTTGGCCACCCGGCCGACCTCGAGGAGGGTCACGGGCGGGAGGGGTTCGGGGTCAGTCGACGAATTCGACGTCGACCTCGACGCCGTCACGGGCCGCAGCGGCCCGCACCACGGTGCGGATGGCGTTGGCCACCCGACCCCGCTTGCCGATCACGCGGCCCATGTCGCCTTCGGACACGTGGACCTCGAGGGTGACGGGGCGGCCGTCGGTGACCTCGACGCGCACGCCGTCGGGATCGTCGACCACCGACTTGGCCAGGTACTCGAGCACCGCGCGGGCACTGGCCGCGGTGATGGTGTTGGCGTCGCCGCCGGTCTCGTCGTCGTCCTCGTCGTCATCCAACTCGTCGTCGTCGATCCGGTTTGGATCGGCCTCGTCGGCGTAGGTGTCGTCGTACTCGTCGTCGCTCATGCGTCGGACTCGTCGGCGTCAGCGGCCTCGGTGGCCGCAGGGGCGGCCGCGGCGGCGGGAGCGACGCCCTTGAACTCGTCCCAGGCGCCGGTGACCTTCAGCAGCTTCTCGACACGCTCGGTGGGCTGGGCGCCCTTGCGCAGCCAGCTGACGGCCTTCTCGTTGTCGATGGTGATGTCGGAGGGATCGGGGCGGGGGTCGTAGGTGCCCACGATCTCGATGAACCGGCCGTTGCGGGGCGACCGGGAGTCGGCGGCCACGATGCGGTAGGTCGGCTGCTTCTTCTTGCCCATCCGCATGAGGCGGAGCTTGACTGCCACTGGTTGGTCTTCCTGTCGTCGTTGCTGGTTGGAGATCGGTGCTGTCGGGGACCGTCGGCGATCGGCGATCGGTGCGGCGGGCGGGTCGTCAGAGAGGGATCAGGGGTGACCCGCGCCCGGCAGAACCCACCATTGAAGGCGTCGGGAGCCGCTAATTCAAACCCGGGAGCTTCAGGGGCGCCTTCGGCGGCCCCGGAAGGGCCGGCGGCGTGGTGGTCCGGCCCTTGCCCTTCTTGGCCTTCTTGCCCTTGCGCCCGCCCATCGCGCCCATGCCGCCCATCTTCTTCATCATCTTCTGCATCTCGCGGAACTGCTTGACCAGCTGGGTGACCTCGTTGGGCGAGGTGCCGCTGCCATCGGCGATGCGGCGGCGACGCGAGCCGTCGATGATGACGGGGTTGACCCGCTCTTCGGCGGTCATCGAGCGGATGATGGCCTCGAGGCGATCGAGCTCGCGCTCGTCGATCTCGGCGTTCTTCATCTCCTTCGGGACCCCGGGCATCATGCTCATGAGGCTGTTGAGCGGGCCCATCTTGCGGATCTGCTGCATCTGCTCGAGGAAGTCCTCGAGGGTGAACTGGCCCTCGAACAGGCGGGCGGCGGCTTCTTCCGCCTCCTTCTGGTCGTAGACCTCCTCGGCCTTCTCGATGAGGGTGAGGACGTCACCCATGCCGAGGATGCGCCCGGCGAGGCGGTCGGGGTGGAACAGGTCGAAGTCGGCCAGCTTCTCGCCCGTGGAGGCGAAGGCGATGGGCTTGCCCACGACCTCCTTCACGGAGAGGGCGGCGCCGCCTCGGGCGTCGCCGTCGAGCTTGGTGAGGATCACCGCGTCGAGGGCCAGGGTCTGGTGGAAGGCCTCGGCGGTGGTGACCGCGTCCTGGCCGATCATGGCGTCGATGACGAGGAACGTGTAGTCCGGCTCGACGAGGCCCGAGATGTCCTTGACCTGCTGCATCATCTCGGCGTCGATGGCGAGACGGCCGGCGGTGTCGACGATGACCACGTCTCGGCCCTTGGCCCGGGCCTCGGCCACGGCGGTGCGGGCGACGTCACGCGGGTCGCCGCCGGGCTCGCCGGCGAGGACGGGAACGTCGACCTGGCCCGCCAGGGTGCGCAGCTGCTCGATGGCGGCCGGTCGCTGGAGGTCGGCGGCGACGAGCATCGGGTTGCGGCCCTGCTGCTTGAACCAGCGGGCCAGCTTGGCCGAGGTGGTGGTCTTGCCCGAGCCCTGGAGGCCGGCCATGAGCACGACCGTGGGAGGCTTGGAGGCGTAGGTGATCTTGATGGTCTCGCCGCCGAGGGTGGTGACCAGCTCCTCGTTGACGATCTTGATGACCTGCTGGGCCGGCGTGAGGCTCTTGCTCAGCTCTTCGCCGACGCAGCGCTCGCGGATGCGGCCGACCAGGCCCTTGACGACGGTGACGTTGACGTCGGCCTCGAGGAGGGCCACGCGGATCTCCCGCAGGACCTCGTCGATGTCGGCGTCGCTGAGGCGGCCACGGCCCCGCAGGCGGGTGAAGATGCCGTCGAAACGATCGGAAAGGGCGTCGAACATGGAGGCCTGATCCTACCGGCGCGGGGAGCGTGCTCGGCGGTGCCGGTGGTGCGCAGCCGTGCCGCGGGACGGTTTCGACCCGGAAGTGTTCACGTGGCGGAGCGGAGCGGAGCCGCGGGTACGACGAACCGGATGTCGAAGGCGACCCGACGAAGGAGGGTCAAAGCAACGGGACTAAGCGAACAAGGCGTCGACGAAGTCGTCGGGGTCGAAGGCGACGAGGTCGTCCTCGGTCTCACCGAGGCCGACGAGCTTCACGGGGATGCCGAGCTCGGACTGGATGGCGAGCACGATGCCGCCCTTGGCCGAGCCGTCGAGCTTGGTGAGCACGACGCCCGTCACCTCGACCGCCTCGGTGAACTGGTGGGCCTGGGTGAGGCCGTTCTGGCCGGTGGTGGCGTCGAGCACCAGCAGCACCTCGGTGACCTTGCCGGGCTCGCGGTCGGCGACGCGGCGCACCTTGCGGAGCTCCTCCATGAGGTTGACCTTGGTGTGGAGGCGGCCGGCGGTGTCGGCGAGCACGAGGTCGATGTCACGGGCGCCGGCCCGCTGGACGGCGTCGAAGATGACCGAGCTGGGGTCGCCGCCCTCGGCTCCGCGCACGCTGTCGGCACCGGCGCGCTCGGCCCAGTGCTGGAGCTGCTCTGCGGCGGCCGCCCGGAAGGTGTCGCCGGCGGCGAGGATCACCGAGCGGCCCTCGCCGATCTGGTGCTTGGCCAGCTTGCCGATCGTGGTGGTCTTGCCGACGCCGTTGACCCCGACGAAGAGCCACACGTTGGGATGGCCCTCCTCGTAGTGCAACTCGCGGTCGACGCCGCCGAGCTGCTCTTTGAGGTCGGCCTTGAGCGCCTCGACGAGCTGGTCGGGTTCGGTCAGCCCCTCGGCCTTGACCTGGTCCTTCAAGCGGTCGATCAACGTCATCGTCGTGGCCACGCCGACGTCGGCCTGGAGCAGGCCCGCCTCGAGGTCGTCCCAGGTCTCCGTGTCGATGGCGCCCCGGGACAGCAGCCCGCCGATGGTGCCGGACAGGGCCCCACGGGCCTTGGCCAGGCGGTCGCGCCAACGGGCCGGGGCCTCGACGGGCGCCGGCGGTGCCGCGGGCTCTGTGACGGCTTCGGCGTCGCCCCCGTCCTCCTCGACGGTGGGTGGGGCCTCGACCGCCGGGGTGGGCGGCGGGGCCGGGAGCTCACGACGACCCCGGACGGCGACCAGGGTGGCCACGCCGGCGAGGAGCACCAGCGTGACGACGGCGATGATGATGAATTCCATGAGGGGTCGAGCCTAACGACCCGACCCCGGACGCCCGACCCCGGACGCGCCGCACCGGGGACGGCGGTGGATCGTCCCCGGTGCGACGGGCTGGTGGTCTCGGTTGTCCGACCCGGCCCGGGGCCGGCGTGGTGCGAGTCGCCTAGTTGTCGGCGCTGACCAGGGTGGCGGTCACCGTGGTCTCCTGGCCGTTGCGCACCAGGGTGATGTCGACCGTGTCGCCGGGCTGGAAGGCCCGGATGGCGGCGGCGAGGTCGGTGTTCGACTGCACCGCGTCCTCGCCCACCCGGATGATGAGATCGCCCTCGAGGATCCCGGCGGACTCGGCGGGGCTGCCGGCGCTGACGCTGACGATCTGGGCGCCGGACTGACTGCCCTGGCTGGGCCGGCTCTCGACGCCGAGGAAGCCGAACTCGACGGGCAGACCCTGCTCGAGGCGCTCGGCGGCGGCGATCGCGGTGTCGATCGGGATGGCGAAGCCGACGCCCACGTTCCCGGTGCTCTGGCCATCGGTGAGGATGGCGTCGTTGATGCCGATGATCCGGCCCTGGCGGTCGGCCAGCGCACCGCCCGAGTTGCCCGAGTTGATGGGGGCGTCGGTCTGGATCACGTTGAGCACGCCAGCGCTGGTGGGGAAGGAGCGGTCGACGGCGCTGACGATGCCGGCGGTGACGGTCTGGTCGAGGCCGAACGGGCTGCCGACGGCGACGGCGGTCTGACCCACCGCGATGGGCACGCCGGTGGCGAGGGCCGCCACCTGGAGGTCGGCCTGGCTCGGATCCACCTTGATGACGGCGACGTCGGTGCCGTCATCGGCGCCGAGGACCTCGCCCTCGAGGAGCGTGCCGTCGGCGAGACGGACGTTGACGGCGGTGGACGTGCCGACGACGTGGGCGGCGGTGAGGATGAGGCCCGCCTCGTCGTAGACGAAGCCGGACCCGAGGCCCGTGTCGGTCTCGATCTGCACGACCGTGGGAGCCACCGCAGCGGCGACGTCGGCGATGGGCTCGGTGCCGGTGCCGTCGATCGGGGCGGGATCGGCCGGTCGGGACTGGCTGACGTCGGAGGTGGGGACCTCGCTGGCGGACGGGCTGCTGCTGTCGTCGCTGACCACCTTGCCGAGGCCGAAGCCGGCGGCGATCAGGCCGAGCACGGCGAAGAGGCCGAGCACGAAGAACCAGGGGCCGCGACGGCCGGCCTTGGTGCGGTTGGACGGCGGGGGGAGCTGCGGCTGGCCGGCCGCCGGGGGGAAGGTGGGGCCGGCGGGCGGTGCCCCGTACGGGGGTGCCGGCTGGTAGGCGTAGGGCGGTGCGCTCGGCGCCGCACCCGGATCGAGCGGCGGCACCGGGTCCGGGGACCAGGGGTTGGACATCTGAACGTTTTCCTCCGTGAGGGCCATGAGCGCACTGTCCCGCACCGCCGCGAAAGACGGGGTAAGACCGCCCGAAAATCAGGCTAAGTGCGCCGAGCCGACCTGCGGCGCGGCGTCGGCGTCAGGGTCGGGGGCGGCGTCGGCGCCCTCGGGTCCCGAGCCATGGGAGACGGTCCCCGCGGGGGCCGCGGGCAGCCAGACCGAGAAGGTCGAGCCCCGTCCCTCCTCCGAGGCGAGACGCACCTCGCCGTTGTGGCCTTCGGCGACCTGGCGGACGATGGTGAGCCCGAGCCCGCTCCCCCGCTCGCCCTCGTCGCCGGCCCGGGACTTGCGCCAGAAGCGCTGGAACACGAGGTCGCGCTCGCTCTCGGGGATGCCGGGGCCACGGTCCTCGACCGCCATCCACACCCACCCGCCGTCGGCGCCGCCGGCGATTCGGACCGCCGAGCCCGCGGGGGCCAGGCGCACGGCGTTGCCGGCCAGGTTGTGCAGTGCCTGGCGAAGGGCGACGCGGTCGCCCACCACCCACAGCCCGGGCGGGGCGGCGGCGTCCACACCCAGGCCGCGCTCGGCGGCGGCCCCGGCGAACTCGGCCGCCACCTCACCGACGACGTCGGCGAGGTCGACGGGTTCGTGCGCGAAGGTGGGCGCGCCGTGGCGGGCGAACTGCAACAGGTCGTCCACCAGGTGGGTGAGGCGATCGACGGTGCGCGCCACCACCGAGGCGGCCTGGCGCAGGTCCTCCGCCGAGGCGTCGGGGTCGCTCAGGGCCACGTCGAGGTTGGTGCGCATGACCGCCAGCGGGTTGCGCAGCTCGTGGGAGGTGTCCTGGATGAAGCGCCGCTGCGCCTCGAACGCGTCGTCGAGTCGCCCCAGCATCTCGTCGAAGGTGTCGGCCAGTTGCTTGAGCTCGTCATCGGGGCCATGGAGGGCGATGCGGCGGGACAGGTCGGTGGCCTGGATCTCGGTGGCGACCTCGGTGATGTGCCCGATGGGGCGCACGACCCGACCGGCCACCATCCACCCCACCCCGAGGCTGGCCACGAACAACACGCCGAGCGAGGCGAAGGAGTAGTTGCGCAGCTTCTCGAGGGCCCGCTCGTTGACGAGGTGCTCGAGGCCGCTGATCTGCGCCCGGATCGGCTGCTCCTCACGGATGACCTGACCGGTGCGGGGGTCGACCATGAGGCGGGTGACGTTGATGGTCTCGGAGATGGGCTCGTCGTCGAGGTCGCGGGACAGGCCCACGTACACCCCGGCCACGACCAGGCCGGCGAGGCCGAACAACAGCACGGAGTACAGCAGGGTCAGGCGGACCCGGATCGACCCCATCCAGGCCGGCACGCCGCTCAGCTCTCCGCCGGGGCGTCGACGAGGCGGTACCCGCGGCCGATCACCGTCTCGATGGGGGCCGACGGTCCCGCCTTCTCGAGCTTGCGGCGCAGGGTACCCACCGTGACCCGCACGGTGTTGGTGAAGGGGTCGGCGTGCTCGTCCCACACGTGCTCGAGGAGGTCCTCCTGGGAGAGCACCTCGCCGGCGTGGGCCATGAAGTAGCGCAGGAGGGCGAACTCCTTGGCGGTCAGCTCGAGCAGGGTGCCGGCCCGCCGGGCCTCGTGGCGGGCGTCGTCGAGCTCGAGGTCGCCCACGGCGAGCACCGAGCCGGTGCGGGCGGCCTCACGGCGCAGCAGCGAGCGAACCCGGGCCCGCAGCTCCTCGAACGCGAACGGCTTGACCAGGTAGTCGTCCGCACCCTCGTCGAGGCCGGCGACCCGGTCGGCGAGGCTGTCTCTGGCGGTGAGCATCAGCACCCGCGGCGCGGCGTCGGGACCGTCCGGCCCCTTGATCCAGCGGCAGACCTCGAGGCCGTCGAGGTCGGGCATGGTGAGGTCGAGGCACACGAGGTCGTAGGTGTTCACCGACAGCTTGTCGAGGGCCTCGTTGCCCCCGAAGGCCGTGTCCACCGCGTAGCCGTCGCGGCGCAGGCCCAGGGCCACCGCCTCGGTGAGGTCCGCCTCGTCGTCCACCACCAGCACGCGCATCACACCCGACGGTACCGGCAGCGCCCCTAACGCAGAGGTAAAACGGGCCGGTGACCGCCTCCCCCGCCGCCGCCGAATCGCCCATCCCGCCGACCATCGAGTGGGTGGGCGGCGACACGCTGGCCACCGCCGGCGAGGGGGCCCACGTCGAGCTCATCGACCAGCGCCTGCTCCCGGGGGAGCTCACCGTGGTCGAGGCCCGCACCATCCCCGAGCTCTGCGAGTACATCGCCACCCTCGCGGTGCGGGGCGCCCCCGCCCTCGGCGCCGCCGGCGCGATGGGGGTCGCCCTGGCCGCCACCCTCGGGCTCGACCTCGACGAGGCCGCCGCCACCGTCAAGGCCACCCGCCCGACGGCGGTGAACCTGGGCTGGGGCGTCGACATGGCCATGGCCGCGGACGACCCGGTGGCCGAGGCCGTGCGCCTCGCCGCCGACGACGTGGCCCGCAACCGGGCCCTCGGCGGGCACGGTGCCGAGCTCGTGCCCGAAGGCGCCCGGGTACTCACGCACTGCAACGCCGGCGCCCTGGCCTGCGTGGGCTGGGGTACCGCCCTCGGCGTCATCCGCTCGGCCCACGAGGCGGGACGTCGGCCCTCGGTGTGGGTCGACGAGACCCGCCCGCTGCTCCAGGGCGCCCGCCTCACCTCGTGGGAGCTCGAACGTCTCGGCATCCCGTGCACCCTGGTGCCCGACGTGATGTCGGGCTCGCTCATGGCCTCGGGCGACGTCGACCTCGTCGTCGTGGGCGCCGACCGCATCGCCGCCAACGGCGACGTGGCCAACAAGATCGGCACCTACAACGTGGCGGTCCTGGCCCACCACCACGGCGTCCCGTTCTACGTGGCCGCCCCGAAGTCCACCTTCGACCCCCACACCCCCGACGGCGCGTCGATCCCCATCGAGCTGCGCGACGGCGACGAGGTGACCTCGCTGGCCGGCGTGCGCATCGCTCCCGCCAACGTGCAGGCCCAGAACCGCGCCTTCGACGTCACCCCCGCCGAGCTGGTGACGGCCTACATCACCGAAGACGGCGTCGAGCGGCGCTGACGGTGGTCCCGTCGTCGGCAGGCACCGCCGGCGCCGCCGGCGCGGCTACCACCAGGTGGGGGCGCGGCGGAGACGCTCGAGGGCGTAGGCCTCGAAGTCGGTGGCGGTGTTGCCGTCGGCGTGCTGGACGAGCGCCCACAGGCCCCACACCACGTCGCTGACGCCCCGCAGCAGGTCGACCCGACGGCGGAGGTCCCTCGGCGGCGCGCCGCCGCAGTAGGCCTGCAGGAGGCGCTCGTGGTCGTCGGGGTCGAGGCCGCACTCGACCGACAGGTGGGCGAGGTCCCACCCCGGGTCGTTGAGGCCGGAGTACTCCCAGTCGACGAGCACCACGGCCTCGGCGGTGAAGACGAAGTTCAGCGGCCAGGCGTCGTTGTGACAAGGCACGAGGGGGGCGGTGAGGTCGAAGGTCGCGACGGTCGCCAGGAGGTCGTCCACGACGGCGGGCACCGCGCGCATCGCGGCACCCCCGCCGAGGGCGAGCGCCGCCCGGTGGCGACGGGCCTCGGCCACGGGGTCGAAACGGCCGACGAAGGGCGGCGCCGCGGCGTGCAGGCGCCACAGTGCGCGGGCCACCTCCTCCAGGCGCTGCCCGCTCGTGGCCAGGCACTCGGGCGCGACCACCTCGCCCTCGACGAACCGGCACACCATCGTCCCGTCGGCATCGAGGTGGAGCACCTCGCAGTTGAGGCCCAGATCCGCGGCCCGGCGGGCGTTGTGGGCCTCGGCGGCCCGGTCGATGTAGGCGTCGCTGCCGGAGCCGGGGAGGCGCACGGCGAACGACCCCGACACGGTGTCCACGCGGTAGTTGCGGTTGGTCATGCCGCCCAGGGGCACGAGGTCGTCGACGACGCCGAGCCCGGCCGCGTCGATCACGGCCGCCACGGCGCGGCCGTCTGCGTCGTCCACCGTGTGTTCACCAGCCCCCCGCCGGCGCGTCACCGCCACGCCACCATCGTGTCACCCGGACCGCGGCGGCGCATCGGATGCTGACGGTGCGCGCTCGGGCCGAGCCTTTAGGGTGACCGTGCCCCGAACCGACAGGAGCGCCTGATGGACCCCTCCCCCGACGTGCCGACCGCACCCGACGCCGCCGAGACCAGCCGACTGCTCGAGACGGCGCTGTTCGAGGTGAAGAAGGTGATCGTGGGCCAGGAGCGGGCCCTCGAGCGCCTCGTCGTCTGCCTGCTGGCCCGCGGCCACGTCCTGCTCGAGGGCGTGCCCGGCCTGGCCAAGACCCTCGCCATCGAGACCCTCGCGAAGGTCTCGGGCTGCTCGTTCACCCGCCTCCAGTTCACGCCCGACCTGTTGCCCGCCGACATCGTCGGCACCCGCATCTACCGGGCGTCGAGCGAGCAGTTCGACGTCGAGCTCGGCCCCATCTTCGCCAACTTCGTCCTCGCCGACGAGGTGAACCGGGCGCCAGCCAAGGTGCAGTCCGCCCTCCTCGAGGTCATGGCCGAGCACCACGTCTCCATCGGCGGCCAGACCTTCCCGGCCCCCGACCCCTTCCTGGTGCTGGCCACGCAGAACCCCATCGAGTCCGAAGGCGTCTACCCCCTGCCCGAGGCACAGCGCGACCGCTTCCTCATGAAGGTGGTGCTCGGCTACCCCACACCGGCGGAGGAGGTCGAGATCGTCTACCGCATGAGCGTCTCGCCCCCGACGCCCGAGCCGGTCCTCACCCCCGAGGACGTCCTGCGCCTCCAGGACGCCGCCGACGCCGTGTACGTGGACCGGGCGGTCGTGGACTACGCGGTGAGCCTGGTGCTCGCCACCCGTGACCCTGCCGCCCACGGCCTGGCCGACATCACCGAGCTCATCGCCTATGGCGCCAGCCCCCGGGCGAGCCTCGGCCTGCTCGCCGGCGCCCGCGCCCTCGCCCTGCTGCGGGGCCGCAGCTACGCCCTGCCCCAGGACGTGTTCGACGTGGCCCCCGACGTGCTGCGCCACCGCCTCGTCCTCTCCTACGAGGCCCTGGCCCAGTCCATCAGTGCCGACCAGGTGCTGGCGCGCCTCCTCTCCACCGTGCCGGCCCCCCGCATCGCGCCGTCGCAGGACCCGGCCCGTCTCCACGCCCACCAGCAGGCCACGGCCGCGCCGGTGCCCGCCCCGACCACTTCGCCTGCTCCTCCCCCGGCCCCCGCACCGGCGGCCGCTCCCGCCCCCGCCCCGGCGGCGACGTCGGCGGACGCCCCGACCCGGCCCGAGACCTCGGCGGCCGACGACGCCGCCGGCGAGACCGAGCAGTCCGCGTGAACCACCCCACCGCCCGCTCGTGAACACGCCGCCGGCCATCGGGGGCGCGCCCGAGCAGATCCTGCGCCGCCTCGAGATCGACATCACCCGCCGCCTCGACGGGATGCTCCAGGGCGACTACCGCGGCCTCGTGCCCGGCCACGGCAGCGAGCCCGGTGAGACGCGCGGCTACCAGGCGGGCGACGACGTGCGCCGCATCGACTGGAACGTCACGGCCCGCATGCAGGAGCCGTACGTCCGCGAGACCATCGCCGACCGCGAGCTCGAGACGTGGGTGGTGGTCGACCGCTCCCCCAGCCTGGACTTCGGCACCGCCGCCTGCGAGAAGCGCGACCTCGCTGTCGCCGCCACCGCGGCCATCGGCTTCCTCACCGCCCGCACCGGCAACCGCTTCGGCGTGCTCGCCTCCGGCGGCGCGGGCATCGACACCCTCCCGGCCCGCGGCGGCCGCGCCCATCTGCTCGGCGTCCTCCACCGCCTCGTCACCGCCCCCACGGGCCACGATCTGTCCGGCGCGGGCGGCGCCACCCCCGCGGCCGCCGACCTGGGCGGCGCCCTGCGACGCGTGTCCGGGCTGGCCCGCCGCCGCGGCCTCGTCGTGGTGGTCTCCGACTTCCTCGGCGACGCCGGCTGGCAGCACCCGCTGCGCCTGCTGGCCGCCCGCCACGAGGTGCTCGCCGTCGAGATCATCGACCCCCGCGAGCTCGAGCTGCCCGACGTGGGCGTGCTCGACCTCATCGACGCCGAGACGGGCGCGCGCCGCGAGGTGCGCACCAGCGCCCGCCTGCGGGCCGAGTACGCCGACGCCGCCCGGGCCCAGCGGGCCGAGATCGCCGCCGCCATCCGTGGCGCCGGCACCGACCACCTGATCCTGCGCACCGACCGGGACTGGCTGCTCGATCTCGTCCGCTTCGTGACCCTGCGCCGCCAGCGCGTCGAGACCCTCCCGAGGCCCCTGCCGTGACCGCCGCCCCCGTCGTGCTCGCCGTCAGCTTCCTCGACCCCGCCTGGCTGCTCCTCCTGCTCGCCCCGGCGGCGATGCTGGCCGTCTACGTCGTGCTCCAACAGCGCCGCCCCGAGTACGCGGTGCGCTTCACCAACCTCGAGCTGCTCGACAAGGTCGCCCCCAAGCGCCCGGGCTGGCGCCGCCACGTCACCGCCGGCGTGTTCCTGTTCGCCCTCGCCGCCTTGATCGTGGCGGTGGCCCGCCCCACCCGGGACGTGCAGGTGCCCGTCGAGCGGGCCACCGTCGTGATGGCCATCGACACCTCGCTCTCGATGGAGGCCACCGACGTCGCCCCGTCACGCCTGGAGGCGGCACAGGAGGCGGCCAACCGGTTCGTCGAGCTCCTCCCGCCCTCCATCAACCTCGGGCTCGTCACCTTCAACGGCACCGCCCAGGTCGCCGTCGCCCCCACGACCGACCGCGCCGCCGTGACCCGCGCCATCGACGGCCTCGAGCTCGGTGAGAGCACCGCGACGGGCGACGCCATCTTCGCCAGCCTCGACGCCATCGAGTCGGTGCCCGACGACGGCGCCGACGAGCCCGTCCCCGCCCGCATCGTCCTCATGTCCGACGGCACCCGCACCGTGGGCCGGTCGGAGGGTGACGCCTCGGCGGCCGCGGTCGAGGCCGGCGTGCCCGTGTCGACCATCGCCTTCGGCACCCCGAACGGCACCATCGAGTACACCGACGAGACCACGCCGCCCACCATCGTGCCGGTGCCGGTCGACGAGATCTCGCTCCAGAACATCGCCGACGCCACCGGCGGCTCGGCCTTCACCGCAGCCAGCGAGGCCGAGCTGAGCCAGGTGTTCGCGGACATCGGCAGCTCGGTGGGCTACGAGACCGAGCAGCGCGAGATCACGCCGTGGTTCGTGGGCGCGGCCCTGCTGTTCTTCCTGGCGGCGGCGAGCCTGTCCCTCGCCTGGTTCGCCCGCCTCCCCTGACGGCCCCCTTCGCCACGATCAGCACGAGGGCGGTCACGGCGGCGCCGAGGAAGAGGTGGGCGAGCACGTAGCGCTGGAAGGTGGGACGGGTGACCGGGGCACCGCCGAAGGTCACCGCCGACACGGCGGCGTCGAAGGCCGGGCCCATGCCCCGCACGTCGGGGACGACCACCGCGGTGGCGTAGAAGACCCGCTCCCAGGGCAACAGGAAGCCGGTGAAGGCGGCCGCGGGAACGGCCAGGACGAGCAGCGCCGGCGCCACCCAGCGACCGACGCCCGATGCTCCGACCCGACCCCATCGGGCCTGGACGAGCGCGAACACCAGCACCCACGACGCCGGCAGCAGGAGGACCGATGCGAGGCGGTGGACCGTGCGCACGGCCTCCGGGCCGTTCGGGGCGGGTCGATACCCCCACGTCAGCACCAGCCCCGTCACCACGAGCACCGCGACCAGGGCGAGGGCCACGAGCAGCACCACCCGCAGCAGGGCCGGCGCAGGCCGGTCCGGATCGGGCACTGGAGCCAACGGCCCGCCCCGGCCGCCGGGCCCGGCGGGCTCAGGTGGCAGCGTCGACCTTCTCGGACAGCACCCGAGACGACCCGCCGGGCTGCATGGTGACGCCGTAGAGGACGTCGGCGGCCTCCATGGTGCGCTTCTGGTGGCTCACCACGAGCAACTGCGCCTCCTGGCGGAACTCCGCCAGCAGGTCGAGGAACCGGTGCAGGTTCATGTCGTCGAGGGCGGCCTCGACCTCGTCGAGCACGTAGAACGGCGACGGGCGGCTGCGGAACACCGCGAACAGGAAGGCGAGGGCGGTCAACGAGCGCTCGCCGCCGGAGAGCAGCGAGAGCTTCTTCACGTTCTTGCCCGAGGGCCGGGCCTCGACCTCGATGCCGGTCTCGAGCAGGTTCTCGGGGTCGGTGAGACGCAGCTGGCCCTTGCCGCCCGGGAAGAGGGTCTCGAAGAGCGCCTCGAAGTTGGCGGACACGTCGGCGTAGGCCGCCGCGAACACGCTCATGATCTCGTTGTCGATGGCCCGGATGACCTTGCCGAGGTCCCGGCGGGACGCCTTGACGTCCTCGAGCTGGGCCTGGAGGAACTCGTGGCGCTCCTGGAGGGCCTCGTACTCCTCGAGGGCGAGGGGGTTGATGGGGCCCATCAGGCGGAGGTCGCGGTCGAGGTCGCGTGCCCGGGCCGCGGGCGTGGTGCCCTCGGGGAGCTCCGGCTGCTCGGTGGCCATCGCCTGCTCGGGATCGCAGTCGAGGTCGCGGCGCAGCGTCTCGACGTGGGACTCGAGGCGCAGGCGGGTCTCGGTGTCGTCCAGCTCGGCCCGCTGGAGCAGCTCGCGGGCCTCCTGGAGGCGGCGCTCGGCGTCGGCGCGCTCACGGCGCAGGACGTCGAGGCGGCTGGCCACCGCCCGGGCCGCCTCGGACTGCTTGCGGCGGCGCTCGCGCAACTCGGTGAGGCCCTCCTCGACCACCGCGCTGCGCTCGGTGACGAAGGCGGCGAGGCGGTCGAGGGCGGTCTGACGGCGATCCAGCTCGACCCGCTTGGCCTCGGCCGCGCCGCGCTCGGCGGCGTCGCGGGCCAGGCGCTCCTCGAGCTCGTCGAGGCGCCGGCGCAGGAACTGGCGGCGCTCGTCGAGGCCGGCGGCGCGCACCTCGAGATCGGTGCGGAGTGCGCCGATGGCGGCGGCCTTCTCCTCGATGGAGCCGCGGGCGTCAGCGAGCGCCCGACCACGCTCGGCGTGCTCCTCGTCCACCCGCTCGAGGTCGGGCAGGCGGGCCTCGAGCTCGGCGATGTGCTGCTCGTCCCGAGCGACCCGGGCCACCAGCTCGTCCACGTGACCCTGGAGGGACTCGATCTCGGTGTTGGCGTCGGCGAGGTCGGCTTCGACCCGGCCGCGGGTCTCCGCCGCGGTGGCCAGCAGGCCGTCGTTCTCGTCGGCGGCGCGACGTGCCGCCTCGGCCACCTTGCGGGCCTCGGCGACGGCGGCGCGGGTGTCCTCGGCCCGGGCGCCGGCGCGCGCCGAGTCCGTGGCGTGCGCCGCGGCCTTCTCCCGGGCCTCCTCCAGGGCGGCCCCGGTGGCGCCGGTCTGCGCCGAGCCCACCCGCCAACCCGACGGGCCGAAGCGGTCGCCGTCATGGGTGACCACCACCGCGTCGGGGTGGGCGATGGCGACGTCGACCGCGGCGGGCCAGTCGGCCACCGCGACCACGCCGCCGATGAGTGCGTCGAGCAGCGCGTTCACGTCGGCCCGGCTCGAGCGCACGTGCCCGCGCACGGGCTCGCCCAGCGGCGGCGGCGACACCGCGGTGTGTCGGTCGAGCAGCGGCACGACCGCGCCCGACAGGTCGCCGGCATGGAGCGACTCGAGGGCCCGGCGGGCCGAGGCGGCGTCGTCCACCACCACGGCGGTGACGGCGCTGCCGGCGGCGGCCTCGAAGGCGGCCTGCCAGCCCTCGTCCACGTCGACCAGGTCGAGCAGGGTGCCGAGCACACCGCTCACCCCGGCGAGGTGGTCGGCGCCGGCCCGGGCCCGTGCCTCGTCGAGGGCGACGGCCAGCGCCTCGGCGCGGGCCTCCCAGGCGTGGTGCTCCTTCTCTGCGGCCCGGCGCTCGTCCTCGGCGGCGGTGACCGCGGCCTCGGCGGTGGCCAGCGCGGCGGCGGCCTCGTCACGGGCAGCGATCAGGTCGGGAGCGGCCTCGCCGGCGTCGGCGATGGTGGCCACGAAGCGGGCGAGGTCCTCGGTCAGGCGGGCGGCCCGCTGCTGGAGGCTGTCCAGGCGGTGGCGGGCGCGTTCCATCTCGGCGGTGTCGCGCTCGAGGCCACCGCGCCGGGCAGCCAGCTCACCCCGGGCCATTGCGGCCTCGCCGCCACCCGTGGTGGCCACCACCCCGTCGCCCCACTGCTGCTCGAACGACGAGCGGGCCTGAGCCAGCTCGGCCTCGACGCGGGAGAGGTCGGCCCAGTCGGGGACCAGCCCGGCGGCTTCGGCCTCGACCTCGGCCAGCTCGTCGCGCACCCGGGCGGCGTCGGACTCGAGGCTGAAGATCACGGCCTGGTCGACGAAGGCCATGCGGTCGCGCTCGACCCCGCGCCGGCGCTCGGCCAGCACGGCGGTCAGACCGCGGGCGCGCTCACGCAGCGACTCGAAGCGGGCGAGGGCGTCGCCCAGGTCGTCGCCGCCGGCGGCCGAGAGCTTGGCCTCGGCGGCGAGCACGGCGGTGTCGAGCTCGACCAGCTCGCCCTTGAGAGCGGCCACCTGCTGCTCGAGATCGGCTTTGCGGGCCTCGCCCGTGGCGAGACGGTTGCGCAGCGTGGTCAGCTCGCGACCCGCCATGAAGATGCGCAGGGCGGTGAGCTCGGCGACGACGGCGCCGTGGCGGCGGGCGGCGTCGGCCTGGCGCTCGAGGGGTCGCAGCGACCGGCGCACCTCGCGGAGCAGGTCGGCCAGCCGGGTCAGGTTGCCCTCGGTGGCAGCGAGGCGGCGCTCGGACTTCTCCTTGCGACGGCGGTACTTCAGGACGCCGGCGGCCTCCTCGATGATGAGGCGCCGGTCCTCGGGGCGGGCGTTGAGCACCGCGTCGATCTGGCCCTGCGAGACGATGACGTGCTGCTGGCGGCCCACGCCGGTGTCGGACAGCAGCTCCTGGATGTCGAGCAGCCGGCACGGCACGCCGTTGATGGCGTACTCGCTGTCGCCGGTGCGGAACAGCGTGCGGCTGATGGTGACCTCGGTGAACTCGATGGGGAGCAGGCCCGCGGTGTTGTCGATGGTGAGGGCCACCTCGGCGCGACCCAGGGCCGGTCGCTTGGCCGTGCCCGCGAAGATGACGTCGTCCATGCTCTTCGAGCGCACGACGCTGGGGGCCTGGGCGCCGAGCACCCAGCCGATGGAGTCGACGACGTTGGACTTGCCGCTGCCGTTCGGGCCCACCACGACCGTGATGCCGGGCTCGAGCTCGAGCACGGTGTTGTCGGCAAAGGACTTGAAGCCCTTCAGCGTCAGGGTCTTGAGGAACATGGCGCGCCGACCTTACAAGCGCCCGGTGGGCCGGCCGGGCCCCCGCCGCCCGGCCGTCAGACCTGGCACTGCGGGCAGTAGTAGGTGGTGCCGTTGCTGAAGCGGGCCTTCTGGATGGGGGTGCGGCAGCGCCGGCAGGCGAGGCCGTCGCGGGCGTACACCTTGTGGTGCTCCTGGTAGTCGCCGGCCTTGCCGAACAGGTCCACATAGCCCTGGTCGGCCAGCGTCGAGCCCCGGTACTTGACCGCGTCGTGCAGGGTCTCGACCACCGAGCGGTAGAGCCGGCGGATCTCCTGCGTGCTGAGCGAGTTGGCCGGGCGGTCGTAACGCAGTCCGGACGCGAAGAGGATCTCGTCGCTGTAGATGGCCCCGAGGCCGGCCATGAACCGCTGGTCCATCAAGAGCGCCTTGAGCTTGTTGGAGCGCTTGACGAGCATCTCGCCGAACACCGTCCACGAGATGGGGGTCTCGACTGGGTCGAAGCCCAGCTCGCCGAGCTCGGGAACGTCTTCGACGAGCCCGTCGGGCGTCGTCACGAACAGCTCGCCGCTGCCCCGTGGGTCGATGTATCGCAGCTGACCGGCCTGGGTGAAGGTGACCACGACCCGGGTGCCGTCGGCCACCGCGTCCTTGGCCTGGGCACGCCGCAGCTGGCCGGTGGTGTCGAGGTGGCACACCAGCAGGTCACCGGTGTCGAGCTTGAACACGAGGTACTTGCCGCGGCGCTCGACGCCGGAGATCTTGGCGCCTTCCAGCTTGGCGACGAGCTCCTTCGACGCCTTCGCGCCACGTGACGAGGGCTCGCCGGTGACGTCGACGCTCTTGACTCGCTTGCCCACGACCTCACGGTCGAGCTCGCGTCGGATGGTCTCGACTTCGGGTAGTTCAGGCACTGGGTTCCTCTCCCACCATGTGGTCTTCGTTTGCGGCCAGGCGCAACCAGGCTTGGTGCGCCGCCGCGGTCTCGGCCTGCTTCTTGGAGCGGCCCTCGCCCTCGCCCACCACGTCGCCGTCGATGCGGACCGTGGCGAAGTAGCGCTTGTCGTGAGGCGGGCCGTCGTCCTCCACCACCGAGTAGCGCGGCGGCGCCTCGAAGCGGCGGACGGCCAGCTCCTGGAGCTGGGACTTGTACTCGCCGGCGCCCGGGCCCAGCGCGGCCTCGTCGATGCGGGTGCCGAGCAGCCGGTGGATCACCTCGGTGACGGCGTCGAGGCCGGCGTCGAGGAAGACCGCCGCGAACAGTGCCTCCATCGTGTCGCACAGGATCGACGGCCGGTCCCGGCCTCCGGTCTGCTCCTCGCCCTTGCCCAACAGGAGCAGCTCGCCGAGCCCGATCTCACGCGCCACCTCGGACAGGGCCTGCCCGGAGACGACCGCGGAGCGGATCTTGGAGAGCTCGCTCTCGGAGCGCTCGGGATGGTGCCGGTAGATGTGGTCGCTGACCACCGCGCCGAGCACGGCATCGCCCAGGAACTCGAGGCGCTCGTTCGACGCGCCCCCGTGCTCCGCGCACCACGAGCGGTGCCGCAGGGCGTGGTTGGCCAGCTCGGGGTCGGCGAAGACGTGGCCCAGGCGCTCGGCCAGGGCGTCCGCGTGGTCGACCGGGCGGGTCGCGATCAGAGTCGGCCGACGACGTAGTCGACGGCGTCCCTGACGGTCTTCAGGTCCTCGAGGTCCTCGTCGTCGATGCGGAACCCGACCGTGCGCTCGCTGAGCTCTTCTTCCAGGGCCTCGACCAGCTCGATGAGGGCGAGGGAGTCGGCGTCGAGGTCGTCGGCGAAGGAGTCGCCCTCGTTGATCGTGGACGGATCCACCTCGAGGATGTCGGCGAGGCGGTCACGGACCAGCTCGAACACGCCCTGGCGGTCGAGGGGGCCTTGTTCCACGTGGGTTTCGGCGGGCACGGAATACTCCTCAAACGGCTGGTGAACGGCCGGGAGTATACCGGGGCCGCGCTTGTGCGCTTGTGAACGAGTGGGCCGGGGGTGGCCGAGCGCTACGCGTCGGTGGCGACGGCCTTGGCCAGCAGGTCGACCAGGCCGCCGCGGATCATCTCGTCGGCCACCTTCACCGCGTTGACGATGGCAGTGTCGTTGGACGAGCCGTGGCTGATGATGCAAACGCCCTTGACGCCGAGGAGCATGGCCCCGCCGGTGTTGTTGGGGTCGAACTGCTCGGCGAGGGGCACGAGTGCGGGCAGGAGCACCTCGGCGGCCTTCTTGGTCTCGTCGGTGGAGCCGAACACCCCGTAGAGGGCGTTGATGAGCGAGCCGAGGCCACCCTCGAGGGACTTGAGGGCCACGTTGCCGGTGAAGCCGTCGGTGACGACCACGTCCACGTCGGCCGACATGATGTCCCGGCCCTCGACGTTGCCGACGAAGGTGCCGCCGGCCACGTCGAGCCAGCCGGGCTCGTCCATGAGGGCGTGGGTGGCCTTGACCAGGGGGTTGCCCTTGGTCTTCTCCTCGCCGATCGACAGCAGGCCGACGCGGGGGGTTTCGATGCCGTAGCGCTCGCGGCACAGCACGGCACCCATCTGGCCGAACTGCACCAGCCACTCGGGGTTGCACTCGGCGTTGGCGCCGGCGTCGAGGAGGATCGTGGGCGTGGTGTCGGGCACCGGGATGGGCGTGGCGATGGCCGGGCGGGCCACCCCCTTGATGCGCCCCATGCGCAGCAGGGCGCTGGCCATCGTGGCGCCGGTGTTGCCGGCGCTGACCATCGCCGAGGCGACGCCGTCGCGGACGGCCTCGGCGGACCTCACCAGCGACGAGTCCTTCATGGTGCGCACGCTGGAGCCGGGGTCGGCGTCCATGGCGATCACTTCAGAGGCGGGCAGGACCTCGAGGCCACCGGTGTCGGTGAGGTCCTCGGGGCGGCCGACCAGGAGGACCGGCACGCCGAGCTCGTCGACGGCGCGACGGGCGCCGGCGACGATGACGTCGGGCGCGTGGTCGCCGCCCATGGCGTCGACCGCGACGGGCAGCATCAGTGCTTCCGCCGGCTCAGTCGACGTCGATGGCCTGGCGGCCGGCGTACCAGCCGCAGTTGCCGCACACGATGTGGGGCTGCTTCGCGGCGTTGCAGCGGGGGCAGACGCTGCGCGACGGGGCCTTGAGGCTCCACGCCGACGCCCGGCGGCTCCGGCTCTTGGCCTTCGAGGTCTTCTTCTTGGGGACAGCCATGGCTTCTAGCGCTCTCTACCTGGACCGTGATGGAACGTGATGTGCGACGGGGTGCCCGGGTGGGCACGAATGCACGAGCCTACCGGGGCGCGCCCTCATTGGTCGAAGTCGAGGGCGTCGAGCGCCGCCCACCGCGGGTCTCGGGGCGCCTCGCCCGACCCGTCGCCGTCTTCCTCCTCGACGTCGGCCGGATCGGCGAACGCCTCGGGCACGGGGCCACGACAGTCGGGGCCGCACAGCGGGGCGACGGGCAGGTTGAGCAGGACGGCATCGCGCGCGAGGGGCTCGAGGTCCACCTGGTCGCCGAGGAGCGGATAGAAGTCGCCCTCGTCGGGCGCGCCCTCCGAGGCGTCGCCGAACACCTCTCGCACCTCGGCCCGCAGCTCGCCGACGACGTCGCCGAGGCAACGACGGCACTCCCCGTCCCAGACCGCCTCGATGGTGCCGGCGGCGACGACGGTGCCGGGCTGGGACTCGAGGACGAGGTCGACGGAGACGTCGGCCTCGGGATCGACGCGGCTGGACCCGACCACGAGCTCGCCGAGGTCCGACGCGGGGACGACCCGCAGGACGTCGAGGCGGGTGCCCGGGTGGCGGAGGAGGTCGGTGACCCCCACCCGCAGCCGCTTGGCCACCGGACTAGACGTCCTGGTCGAAGAAGCCGCCCGAGCCCTCGGTGGAGGGTGAGAAATCCTCGATGCCGGCGAGGTCGTCGTGCTCCGGCTCGGGCGGGGGCGGCGCGGTGGCCTGGAGCTTCTCGCGACCGGCGTGCACCGCCGCCATGGTGCGGTCGAGCACGGTCTCGAAGGTGCTGAGGCGCTGATCGCAGAAGTCCTCGACCTGGTGGCGCATGCGCCGGGCCTCTTCCTCGGCGGCCTCGATGATCCCGCGGGCACGTTGCTCGGCGGACTTCACCACCTCGGTGCGCTCGACCATGCGGGCGGCCTGGCCGCGGGCCTCGTCGAGGATGTCGTCGCCCTCACGGCGGACCTTCACGAGGAACTCCTCGCGCTCCTTCAACAGCCACCGGGCGGCCCGGAGCTCCTCGGGCAGGCGCTCGAGGGCTTCATCGAGCAGCTCGAGGATCTCGTCCTTCTGGATCATCACCGAGGTCGACAGCGGCATCGGTCGGGCCGCCTCGAGCAGGTCCACGACGCGCCGCAGCAGCGGCTCGACCTCGGGGACCTGGTGCGGGCTCGGCGGCAGCGAGGTGACGAAGTCGTCCCTGCCGCTCATCTCGTCCACTCCTGTCGACTCCGTCGACGGGCCGTTCGGGCCACCGCTGCGCTCATCGTTCGTACTTCCCCTGGAGGCGCTTGGCCACCGCCGGCGGGACCATGGAGTCCACGTTGCCGCCGAAACGGGCGATCTCGCGGATGAGCTTCGACGCGAGGAAGGAGTGGGTCGAGGCCGAAGGGATGAAGAGCGTGTCGACACCGGAGATGGCGTGGTTCATCTGGGCCATCTGGAGCTCGCTCTCGAAGTCGGAGACGGCCCGCAGGCCCTTGACGATGAAGTCGGCGCCCACCTCCTGGGCGAGGTCCACCACCAGGTTCGAGAACATCGTGATGCGCACGTTCTCGAGGTGGCCGAGCACCTCGTTGAGGATGGCCTCCCGCTCTTCGAGGCTGAACAGCGGCTCGCCCTTCTGGGGGTTGCGCATGGCCGCCACCACGACGTTGTCGAACAGCCGCGACGCCGTCTCGACGATCTCGAGGTGCCCGTTGTGGATCGGGTCGAAGGAGCCGGGATACAAGACGGTGGCCACGGAGAAACCGTACAGGCACGAAACGACGCTCGTAACGGTTCCGCAACGTGGACCCCCGGACAGGGGAGTCGGCCCCCTCAGTCGTCGTCGGGGTCGCCGAGCACGACGTCCCAGCGGTCGTTGCAGTCCGAGCAGCGGTAGGCGACCACGTCGCCGGGCTCGAGCTCCTCGTCCTCGGGGAGGTACGAGAGGAGGTGGCACGTGCCCCCGCAGTCGACGCAGACGATGTTCTGGGGCGGGATCACGTCACGATTTGAGCAGGTTGTCGGCGTCGTCGGCGCCGAGGAGGAGCTCGACCTCGTCCCGCAGTGCGGGGTGGGCGGCCAGCTCGGGGTCGGCGTCGACGATGGCGAAGGCGGCGTCTCGTGCCTTGGCCACCCACTCACGATCGCGGCGCAGGGAGGCGAGGCGCAGGTCGTTGCGGCCCTTCTGGCGTTCCCCCATCAGGGTGCCCTCGCCCCGCAGGTCGAGGTCGACCTCGGCGAGCTCGAAGCCGTCGGTGGTGCGCACCATGGCGGCGAGGCGCTCCTCGGCCTCCTCGGTGGCGCCGGCGCCGACGAGGAAGCAGCGGGAGCGCGCCGCGCCCCGGCCGACGCGGCCGCGGAGCTGGTGCAGCTGGGCGATGCCGAAGCGGTCGGCGTCGAGGATGACCATGACCGTGGCGTTGGGGACGTCGACACCGACCTCGATCACCGTCGTCGCGACGAGCACGTCGAGGTCGCCGGCCCGGAACTGCGCCATCACCCGCTCCTTGTCCGCCGCCGACACCCGCCCGTGCAGCAGGCCCAGGCGGAGGTCGGACAGCTCGCCGTGCTGGAGGGCCTCGTAGGTCTCCTCGGCGGAGCGCACCTCGAGCTTCTCGGACTCCTCGACCAGCGGGCACACGACGTAGGCCTGGCGGCCGGCGGCCACCTCGTCGCGCACCACCTGCCAGAGAGCGAGCTCGTCCTCGATGCCCGGGATGCCGCCGCCCTCGCCGATCTTCACCCACTCCGTCTCGACGGGGGTGCGCCCGGGAGGCAGCTCGTCGAGGACCGACACGTCGAGGTCGCCGTAGACGGTCATGGCCGCGGTGCGCGGGATGGGCGTGGCCGTCATGACCAGCACGTCGGGCACGGCGTCATCGGCCGCCTTGGCCCGGAGCGCAGCCCGCTGCTCGACGCCGAAGCGGTGCTGCTCGTCGATGACGACGACCCCGAGCGAGCGGAACGCCACGGCGTCTTCCAGGAGTGCGTGGGTGCCCACCAGCAGGTCGACGTGACCCGCGGCCAGGTCCTCGGCCAGGCGCCGCCGCTCGGCCGCGGTGGTGCGGTTGGTCAGCAGCTCGACCCGCAGCGGGCGGTCCTCGAAGAGCGAGCCCGACTCGTCGGGCACGGTGAAGCCCTCCAGCAGGGCGTTGATGCCGAGGTGGTGCTGCTCCGCGAGCACGGCCGTCGGCGCCATGAGCGCCCCCTGGTGGCCACCGTCGACCGCGATGAGCAGGGCGCACACGGCCACCACCGTCTTGCCGGCGCCGACGTCGCCCTGGAGCAGCCGGTGCATGGGCAGGGGCCGACCGAGGTCCTCGCGGATCTCGGCGATCACCCGCTCCTGCGCGCCGGTCAGCGGGAAGGGCAGGCGCTCGAGGAAGCGGCCGACGAGACCCCCGTCGATCCGGTGGGCCAGGCCCTTCGACGTGCGCTCGAGGTGGCGCTTCCGCAGCACGAGGGCGAGCTGCACCCGCAGGAGCTCGTCGAAGACCAGCCGCTTGCGGGCCTGGACGACCTCGCCCATGTTGTCCGGGGCGTGGATCTGGCGGAAGGCCCGGCCCCGCTCGATGAGGTCGTGCTCGGCCAACACGGGCGCCGGGACGGGCTCGGCGAAGCCCCGCGGCGCGGCCTTCACCAGCGTGCGCGCCACCCAGTCCTGGAAGTCCGAGGTGTAGAGCCCCGCCTTCTCCGACTGGGGGTACACGGGCACGATGCGAAGGGTCTTGTCGCCGCCGACCATGTCGATGATCGGATTCGACATCTGGCGCCGGCCCTGGAACAGCTCGAGCTTGCCGAACACCAGCACCTCGAGCCCGGGGGTGAGCTGGCGCTCGCGCCACGGCTGGTTGAAGTAGGTGCAGCGCAGCGTGCCCGTGCCGTCGGTGACGGTGACCTCGACCAGGGTCTTGCGGTTGCGGGTGCGTCGGGACGTCACCTTCTGCACCCGGACGAGGACAGTGGCCTCCTCCCCCACCTCGAGGTCGCCGATGGTGGCCTCCTTGGTGCGGTCGATCCACCGCCGGGGGTAGTGCATCAACAGGTCGAGGATGGTCTCGACGCCGATGGACTTCAGGCCGTCGGCCTTCTTGGGGCCGATGCCGTTGACCGTGGTGACGGGAAGGGCGGCCAGGTCCCCCAGGGTGAGCGGCGGCCCGCTCACTCGATCCCGAAGAAGTAGGGATAGAGGGGCTGGCCGCCGTGGTGCACCTCGGCCTCGACGTCGGGGTGGTGCTCGGCGAGCCACTCGGTGATCTGGCGGGTGATCCCGTCGGTGGCGCCCTCGCCCTCGATGATGGTGAGGATCTCGTGGTCGTCGGTGATGAGCTCGCCGAGGAGCACCGTCGCGGCCTCGGCCACGGTGGGCTCGACGGAGCGGATGCCCTCGCGGGCGATGCCGAGGAAGTCGCCCTCCTTGATGGGGCCGACGTCGCAGGTGGAGTCGCGCACGGCTTGGGTGACCTCGCCGGCGAGCACGGCCTCGGCCGCCGCCGCCATCTCCTCGAGGTTGTCGTCGCTGGTGGCCTGCGGGTCGTACGCGAGCAGGGAGGCGAAGCCCTCGGCGATGCCCCGGGTGGGCACCACGCGCACGGTCTTCGACGTCTGGGCGTCGACCTGCTGGGCCACCGGGATGATGTTCTTGTTGTTGGGCAGGATCACCACGTGGTCGGCCGGCGCCGCCTCGACGGCTTCGAGCAGCTGGGCAGTGGAGGGGTTCATGGACTGGCCGCCGGTGACGGTGCCCTGCACCCCGAGCGAATGGAAGATGCGGCGGATGCCGTCGCCGGTGGACACCGCGACCACGGCGCACGGGACGGGCGCCAGGTCGGGCGCCGGCTCGGGGTGAGCCTCGGCCTCGCGCACCCACTTCTCCTCGCCCACCTGCTCGAGCAGGTCGGTGACGCGGATGTTGCGGGGACGGCCGCAGTCGAGCGCGGCCTCGATGGAGGCGCCGATGTCGTCGGTGTGGATGTGGCAGTTCCAGATGCCGTCGCCGCCGACCACCACGATGGAGTCGCCGATGCCGGCCCACACGTCCTTGAAGGCGGGGATGGTCTCGTCCGGCGCCTCGAGGAAGTACATGACCTCGTACTTGAGGCCGGCGAGGGCGTCGTGCTCGGCGGAGCGGGCGTGGTCGTCGCCGTGGGTCGAGATCTGCGGCTCGACCGATCCCTCGGGCGGCTCGGGGATGTCTCGGCCGTCGGTGAGGTTGAGCAGCACGTCGAGGAGCAGGAGGAAGCCGGCGCCCCCGGCGTCGACCACGCCGGCGTCGGCGAGCACGGGCAGCAGCTCGGGGGTGCGCTCGAGGGACTCGCCGCCGGCGACCCTTGCGACGTCGAGCACCGAGACCAGCGTGAGGGCGTCACCCTCGGCGGCGGCGTGCGCGGTGGCCGCCTCGGCCGACTCGCGCACGACGGTGAGGATGGTGCCCTCCACCGGTCGCATCACCGCCCCGTAGGCGGCTGCGGCGGCGGCGTCGAGCGCCCGCACGAAGGCGGCGGCGTCGCACTCGTCGTGCTCGGCGAACACGTCGGCGAGCCCGCGCAGCACCTGGGACAGGATCACGCCCGAGTTGCCGCGGGCCCCCATGAGCGAACCGTGGCTGATGGCCTTGCACGTGGCGGCCATGTCAGGGCCGGCGCCGTCGAGCTCGGCGACCACGGACTCGAGCGTGAGGGCCATGTTCGTGCCGGTGTCGCCGTCGGGCACCGGGTACACGTTCAGGCGGTTGATGGCGTCGCGGTGGGTGGCGAGCGCGTCGCGGTAGCCCTGGACCGCCCGCCGCAGATCATCGGCCCCGAGTTGTTCGAGCAACGCCATGCGCCGTGAGACTAGAGGATGCGGCACCGTCCACCATCGGCCACCCGACCTCCCCCGGCGATTGGGGAACCGCGGGGGCCGCTGGTAGCGTGGTCAGCCGTCCCTGGTCCCGTGACGTAGCGAGAAGGTGCTTTCGATGGCTTCGGTCTGTGATGTGTGCGGCAAGAAGCCGTCGTTCGGCATGAACGTCAGCCACTCGCACCGGCGCACCAAGCGTCGTTGGAACCCGAACATCCAGCGGGTCCGGGCCTTGGTGAACGGCTCGCCCAAGCGGGTCCAGGTCTGCACCTCCTGCCTCAAGGCGGGCAAGGTCCAGAAGCTGGTCCACTAGAAGCTCCCCCGGACACACGGCTCCTGACCGCGGTCTGGCCTGGTCACGATGCGGCTCGCTACCCTCGGCCCCATCTGGTCACCAGCCTCTCGGGAGCGAGTTCGCGTGCATGTGGAGCTGAAGTGCAGGGCGTAGTCAAGTCCTACGACCCCGGGTCGGGCGTGGGGGTCGTGATCTGCGACTCCGACCTCGACGAGTACGACCTCGCCGCCGGCGCCCTCGAGGGCTCGGTGTTCCGCATGCTCCGCCAGGGCCAGCGCGTCGTCTTCGACGTCGATGCCCACGGCCAGGCCGCGGGCATCCGGCTGGGCTCCGAGGTGGACATGGGCACCCCCGGCTTCGACCAGGTTCCGACGACCGATCCCTCCCCCACCGACGGCGAGGCCGTCGACAACCCTTCGGAGACGTCATGACCGCACCGACCAGCAACCGCTCGCTGCTCGACTTCGTCGAACGGGCGGAGGCCCTCTGCCAGCCCGACCGGGTCGAGTGGTGCGACGGCTCCGACGAGGAGTACGACCGCCTCTGCCGGCTGCTGGTCGAGAGCGGGACCGTCGAGCCGCTGGCCGACGACAAGCGTCCCAACAGCTACCTCGCCCTCTCCGACCCCGGCGACGTGGCCCGGGTCGAGGACCGCACCTACATCTGCTCCGAGCGTGAGATCGACGCCGGCCCCACCAACAACTGGCGGGCGCCCGACGAGATGCGCACCGAGCTCGAAGGCCTGTTCGCCGGCTGCATGAAGGGCCGCACCATGTACGTGGTCCCCTTCTCCATGGGCCCCATCGGCTCGCCCATCGCCCACATCGGCGTCGAGATCACCGACTCGCCGTACGTGGCGCTCAACATGCGGGTGATGACCCGCATCGGCACCCCGGTGCTCGACGTCCTCGGCGACGGCCCGTTCGTGCCCTGCATGCACTCGGTGGGCGCCCCCCTCGAGCCCGGCCAGGCCGACGTCCCGTGGCCCTGCGACGCCGAGAACAAGTACATCGTGCACTTCCCCGAGACCCGCGAGATCTGGTCCTACGGCTCGGGCTATGGCGGCAACGCCCTGCTGGGCAAGAAGTGCTTCGCCCTGCGCATCGCCTCCACCATGGCCCGCGACGACGGCTGGCTCGCCGAGCACATGCTCATCCTCGGCGTCACCCCGCCGAACGGCGAGAAGCGCTACGTGGCCGCGGCGTTCCCGTCGGCCTGCGGCAAGACCAACATGGCCATGATGATCCCCACCCTGCCCGGGTGGAAGATCGAGACCATCGGCGACGACATCGCCTGGATGAAGTTCCACAGCGACGGCCGCCTGTACGCGATCAACCCCGAGGCCGGCTTCTTCGGTGTGGCCCCCGGCACGGGTGAGTCCACCAACCCGAACGCCATGACCACCCTCGAGGCCAACTGCCTGTTCACCAACTGCGCCAGGACCGACGACGGCGACGTGTGGTGGGAGGGCATGACCGACGACACGCCGGACCACCTGATCGACTGGAAGGGCCAGGACTGGACGCCCGAGTCGGGCACCCCCGCGGCGCACCCCAACGCCCGCTTCACCGCCCCGGCATCGCAGTGCCCCTCGATCGCCCCCGAGTGGGAGGACCCGGCCGGCGTGCCCATCTCCGCCATCCTCTTCGGCGGTCGACGGGCCAGCACCATCCCGCTGGTCACCGAGGCCTTCGACTGGCAGCACGGCGTCTTCCTCGGCTCGATCATGTCGTCCGAGAAGACGGCGGCGGCCGCCGGCACCGTCGGCGAGGTCCGCTTCGACCCCTTCGCCATGCGTCCCTTCACCGGCTACAACGTCGGCGACTACTTCGCCCACTGGCTCTCGATCGGTGAGGCCACCGACAACGAGAACCTCCCCAAGATGTTCTGGGTGAACTGGTTCCAGAAGGACGACCAGGGCAAGTTCATCTGGCCGGGCTACGGCGAGAACAGCCGGGTGCTCAAGTGGATCATCGAGCGCGTCGAGGGCCAGGTCGACGCTGTCGACACCGCCATCGGGCGGGTGCCCACCCATGGCAGCCTCGACGTCGACGGCCTCGGCCTCACCGAGGAGCAGGTGCACCGCCTCCTCGACGTGGACGAGGACCGCTGGCGCTCCGAGATCCCGCTCATCGAGGAGCACTACGAGTTCGTCGGCGAGCGCCTCCCCAGCGCGATGCGCGACGAGCTCGAGAACCTCGAGAAGCGCCTGGCCGGCTGACGCCGACCGCTCCACCGTCCTGACCGAGGGGCGCCGACACCCGCTGGGGTCGGCGCCCTTCGCCGTTCCCGGGTGTCAGGCGCAGGTGGACGAGGCGGGCACACCGGCCGCCCGCGCCGCCAGCCAGTCGACCACCTGAGCGCCGGTCGTGTCGGCGATGAAGTGGTCCTCCCCCGCGATCGGCGACCAGGTGACGGCCACGCCCGCCCGGCACTGGCGCCGCACGAGCGAGAGCGACGGGCCGGGGACGACGATGCTGTCGTGGAGACCGTGGATGACGAGGAGGGGTCCCTCGACCGGGTCCTCCCCGGCCCGCTCGTCGGCCATGAGCTCCCTCCACGGCGAGGTGGTGCGCAGGTCGTGGCGCAGCAGATCGACTCGTCGCCAGAGCGGCCAGTCGAAGGCGAGGGTGAGCGCGCACTCGGTGCGCAGGCGGGGCACCCGCTCCTGGGCGCGTGGCGTGAAGATCGACCGGGTGTCGATGCCGTGCACCTTGGCCCACGCCCCGACCGTGATGAACGTGAAGCCGGGATGGTCGTCCACGGGGGCGATGAAGCGCTCGACGTCGACGACGGGGGAGACCGCGGCGGTGCCGAGGATCTCGAGCTCGGGGGCGTACTCGGCCGCCGCCTCGGCCGCGGCGAGCACGCCGTGGCCACCCGAGGAGTACCCCCAGAGGCCCACCCGCCGGGCGACGGGAAGGCCCGGGATGCCGCCGGCGGCGCGCGCCGCGTCGAGCAGGGCATGCGCCTCGCTCTCGCCGATCAGGTAGTGCGACGGCCCACGGGTGCCGAGGCCCTGCCCGTCGGTGGCCACGACCGCGAAGCCCGCCCGCAGCAGGCGAGCGAGCCGGGGCACCACTGGGGGGTATCTCGACGGAGCGCACACGTCTGCGATCCCCGGCGTGCCGATGGCCCACGAGACGACGGGGAAGCCCCCGGCCGGCGCCGGGCCCCCGGGGCGGATCAGCAGGCCCGAGACCGCGACGGGTTCGCCCTCGAGGCCACGCGACCGGTACACCACGCGCCACGCACGGGAGCCGGCCACCGGGCTCACGATGCCCTGGTACCAGATCAGCGAGCCGGCCGGCCCGGCCTCGACCAGCGACGCCGGAGGTCGGTAGAGGTCCTGGCCCGCCGGAAGCCGCGCGGCAGGTGCCGCCGCTTCGGGCGCCACCTCGCTCACGGGAGCGGTCGCCGCCGCAGCCGGACCGGCCGGCGCGGCCCCGCCCGCGCACGCTGACGCCAGCCCGAGTCCCACTGCCGCCCCCAGCGCGAGGAGGAACACCACCGCCCGCCGCACCGCGGCGAGTCTAGGGAGCCCCCGTCGACCGTGCCGGGTCGGACGCGGGTGGGCACTGCTCCGGATGCTCGAGCTCGGGAGGCCAGCGCCACGCGGCGCCTTCCCAGCCCGGGACGAGCGACACGGGCTCGTCGGCGTGGTCGGTGAGCCAGTCGAGGACGGGGGTCGCGAGGCGGACCACACCGGCCGGGCAGAGGTGCACGCCGGTGCCGTCGAGGCGCCGGATGCGTTCGGGCGCTCCGTCGGCGGCCCGCAGCACGTCGGCGAGCGTGCCGTCGGGGTGGTCGACGAAGGCGCCGGCGTCGATCACGTCGACCGCCTCCTCGCGCTCGGCGAGGGCGCGCGCCTGCGCCCCCAGCACGGCGAACGACAACGTCGTGGCCACCTTGGTCGAGCTGTGCATCTCCACCCAGAGCACCCGGGCCCCGCCCGCGGTGAGCGACGCCACCAGCGGGTCGAGCACCTCGTCGGCGTAGGTGGCGGGCCAGCCCGTCTCGGTCGGAGCGAAGCCCGGCTGGAGCACCTCCCACGGCCCCACGAGCACGACGACGAGGTCGGGGTCGTGCTCCTCGATCCCCGCCTCCCAGGCCGCCCGGTCGCTGGCCGTGCTGATGGTCGGCGCCGCCAGGTAATCGACCTGGGCCTGGTCGCCCAGCGCCGCCCGCACCGCAGGGACGAGGCTCGCCATCACCGAGTCGCCGCCGAGGACGACACGGACCGACGGCGGGGCCCCGTCCGAGGCTGCGGTCGTGGTGGTCGGGCGCGCTCCCGGGGAAGCCTCGGGACCCGACGAGCCACAGGCGCCGGTCGTCAGGCACACCACGAGCGCCAGTGCGCACACCATCCCGGCCCGGATCACGGCGGACAGCTTGCCCCGCCGTTCGCCCGCCGGACCATCGGCGCCTCCGGCTCGGGCGGCCGGGCCTTCGCCGGCACTAGCATCGGCGCCGATGTCCGTGCGTGCCTACATCCTCATCCAGACCGAAGTGGGGCGGAGCGGCCAGGTGGCCGCCGAGGTCGCCGCCATCGACGGCGTGCGGTCGGCCGACGACGTCACCGGCCCCTACGACGTGATCGCCGTGGCCGAGGCGGCCAGCGTGGACGAACTCGGCAAGATGGTGGTCAGCCGGGTGCAGCTCATCGACGGGATCACCCGCACGCTGACCTGCCCCGTGGTGAACCTCTGACCCTCGCTCAGGCCAGGAAGATGGCCCGCAGGGCCAGTCCCATCAGGAAGAGACCACCCACGCCGTAGAGCAGGTGCTGGTACTCCTTGACCTGCGCGCGGTAGCTGTAGATGAGCCCCACCGAGATGAGCGCCACGAAGCCGTAGAACTCGTGGAACTCGGGGGCCTCGAGGTTCTCGCCCGCGCTGAGCTGGACGCCCAGCACCACCTGGACGGCCACGGTGGCCCAGCCTGCGACCACGACCCACCACAGCGCCCGCACCCGCAGCCGGGGGACCCACTGGGCCGCCAGGGCCCACAGCCCGGCCACGGCATTGACACCGACGACCACCCACGCCCAGTCGGCGTGCAGACGCAGCACCGGCAGTGGTCAGCCGGCCGCCCCGGCGCCCGCCGAGCCGCCAGCCACCTCGTAGGACCAGACCTCGCTGGCGACCGCCACCGGCCGCTCGCCGCCGGGGTGCCCTCCCTCGGCGCCCGGGTGACCGCCGGACGCGCCGGGGTGTCCACCGGAAGCGCCAGGGTGGCCGCCGCCCTCGCCGCCACCCTCCGACCGGTGGCCGTGGGCGAAGGCCGGCGAGGCCAGCCACGCCTCGAAGGCGGCCTCGTCACGCCAGCGGGTCACGACCAGCCAGGTCGTGCGCTCGTCGGTGGGCTTGAGCAGCTCGAAGCCTTCGAAGCCGTCCTGGCCGTCCACGGCACCGGCACGGGCCGCGAAGCGCTGGGCGAGCTCGTCGCCGCTGTCGGCGGGCACGGTGATGGCGTTGATCTTGATGATCGACATGGCCCCATCATCGCCGCGCCCGACCCTGCGGGCGCAAGCGGGGCTCAGAGATGGCGTCCCCAGGCCGATAGGCGACGATGTCCGCGACGCCCGCGTCGATGTCCGCGTCCCAGCGGCGCGCGTCGCTCGCGGTCGTGGCGGCCGTCGTGGCCTACCTCGCCGTCGTCGGCCCGGGCCTCGGCGGCGAGCCCTTCGTGGGCGACTTCGACAACGTCGCCGAGACGCTCGCTGCATTCCTGGCAGCCTGGTCGTGCTTCCGGGCGGCCGGGCGGGCGCGAGACGGCAGTCGGCGCTCCTGGCTCCTGCTCGGCGCCGGCACGCTCTCGTGGGGCCTCGGGCAGCTCATCTGGACCTACTACGAGTCGGTCGTCCACGAGGCGCCCTTCCCGTCGCTGGCCGACCTCGGGTTCCTCGCGTCGATCCCGCTCATCGCCGCCGCCCTGCTCACGTTCCCGTCCAACGTGCGCACCTCGGGCCGGGTGCGCGCCCTCCTCGACGGACTCACCATCGCCTGTGCCTGCATCGGGGTGAGCTGGCTCCTCGTGATGGGCCACGTCGCGGCCGACGCCGGTTCCGGCACGGACCTCGTCCTCGCCATCGCCTACCCCTCGGGCGACGTGGTGATCCTCGTGATGACGCTCACGGTGCTCTCCCGATCGCTCGCGGCCTACCGGCCGACGGTCGCCACCATCGCCGTCGGGCTCACCCTCCTCGCTCTGGCCGACTCTGCCTTCGCCTACCTGTCGACCACCGACTCCGCCGCCACCAGCCCCTTCAACGTCGGCTGGTTCGCCGGCTTCCTCGTCCTGGCCCTCGCCGCCCGCTGGGGGCGCACCACGGCGGTCGACGTCGCCACCTCCGAGGTCCAGCCCTCGTGGGTGATGATGCTCCCCTACGTGCCGATGGCGGTGTTCGTCCTGCTGGCGATCCCCACCCACCTCCGGGACGGGCACCTCGGGGCGGTGTTCACCTGGGTGGGCGTGCCGCTCGTCCTCCTGTTGATCGTGCGCCAGGTCATCGTCCACCAGGACAACACCGCGCTGACCCAGCGCCTCGAGCAGCAGATCGCCGCGCTCGCCTCGAGCCGGGAGCACCTCCGCCACCAGGCCCTGCACGACCCCCTCACCAGCCTGCCCAACCGCTCCCACCTCATGCGTGAGCTCGCCGGGCGATTCGACGGCACGCATCCGCCCCAGTCAGCGCTCCTGCTGATGGACCTGGACCGGTTCAAGGAGATCAACGACGGCCTCGGCCACGACGTCGGTGATCGCGTGCTCCGCGAGGTCGCCCAGCGACTCCACGCCGCCACCCCCTCGGGTGACACGGTCGTACGCCTCGGAGGGGACGAGTTCGCGCTGCTCCTCGACGACCCACCGGGCGAGGACCGGCCCGAGCGGGTCGCCCGGCTGCTCCTGGCCGCCCTCCGCGACCCGATCGAGGTCGACGGTCTCAGCCTCGCCGTGGGCGTCAGCATCGGCATCTGCCACAGCAGCGAAGCCGACCGGGCCGCATCGTTGCTCCAGTCCGCCGACGTCGCCATGTACCGGGCCAAGCGCGACGGCATCGACATCGCGGTCTACGGGAGCGAGGACCAGGAGGACCGCCCAGGGCGCCTGGCCCTGCTCAACGACCTCCGGGAGCTGCTCGAGCGCCAGGAGCTGGCAGTCCACTACCAGCCCCAGGTCGACCTGCACACCGGGGAGGTCGTCGGGCTCGAGGCGCTGGCCCGCTGGGAGCACCCCGAGCTGGGGTGGATCGGACCTGACCGCTTCATCCCCTTCGCCGAGCAGACCGGACTGATCGGCGAGCTCACGAAGCAGGTCGTGCGGACCGCGCTCACCCAATGCGCTCGATGGCGTGCCGACGGCCTCGACGTCGCGATGTCGGTGAACGTGTCGCCCAAGGCGCTCGAGGACCCGGACCTCGCCCGCACCCTCCACGCCACGATCCTGGAGGCCCGCCTTCCCTCCCAGTGCGTGACCCTCGAGATCACCGAGAGCGCGTTCGGTGGTCGCACCGACGACCTGGTCTCGCTCGTCGAGCGCCTCGCCAGCCTCGGCGTCCGCCTCTCGATCGACGACTTCGGCACGGGCTACTCGTCGATGTCCCACCTCAAGCGCCTGCCGGTGCACGAGCTCAAGATCGACCGCGCCTTCATCACCGACCTCGCCGTCGACGACGACGACCAGGCCATCGTGACCTCCATCGTCACCCTCGCTGCCACCCTCGGACTGACCGTCGTGGCCGAGGGCATCGAGGACGAGATCACGCGCATCCTGGCCGCCGAGCTCGGCTGTGACCGCTCGCAGGGCTATGTCGACCGTCGCCCGGGCACGGCCGCCGAGATCACGGCCTGGCTCGCCGAGCGAGGCTGCCCCCGCATCATCGACGGGACCACCCTCGAGGACGTGGGCCCCACCCCACGCGAAGAGGCGGTCGGCGAGCCTCAGTAGGCGGCGGCGAGGATGGCCCGGGCGTCCTCCTCGGACACCGGCCGCGGGTTGTTCAAGACGTTGCCGTTGGACTGGGAGAGCTGCGCCACCGCGTCGAGATCCTCCTCGGTGACGCCGCACTCGCGCAGCCCGGTCGGCAGACCGAGGCGCCTGACCAGGTCGGCCACGGCGTCGGCGGGGTCCGCCACCCCCATGGACAGGGCGAGGCCGGCGATGGCCCACGGGACGGTGTCGGCGTTGTACCGGATGGCGTGGGGCAGGATCATCGCGTTGGCGAGGCCGTGGGGGATGCCGGTCCGGCCGCCCACGAGCTGGGCCAGCCCGTGGTGCACGCCCATGGACCCGTTCTGGAGGCAGCGCCCACCGAGGACCGCCCCCTGCAGCATGTCGGTGCGGGCGGCCAGGTCGTCCGGGGCCTCCACCACCTTCGGCAGCGCGGCGTGGATGCGGTGCGCCCCGGCGAGGGCGATGGCCTCGGCCTCGGGGGTACGGGTCGGCGACCACGCCGCCTCGACGCAGTGCGCCAGCGCGTTCATCCCGGTCTCGGCGCTCACCCGCGCCGGGGTGGCGAGGGTGAGCTCCGGGTCGTAGACGGCCGCGATCGGGGCGATTGTCGGGCCGCCCGCCCCCTGCTTCTGGCGGGTGGCGGGGTCGGTCATGCCGAAGAACGGGGTGAGCTCGGCGCCCGAGTAGGTGGTGGGCACGGAGACGTGGAGGATCGCAGGGCGGTCGGCGTAGGACGCGCCCGGCGTGCCCGACTCCTGCTCACTGAAGTAGCAGACGGCCTTGGCGAGGTCGGCACAGGAGCCGCCGCCGAAGGAGACGACCGCGTCGACGGCGTCGCGCCGGGCCTCGAGGCCCGCCTCGCGCACCGCCGTGGTCGGGACGTGCGCGAGTGCCTCGGCGAAGCTCGAGGCGAGGATGCGGCCCATCGCCTTGCGGACCCGGGCGCCGTCGTCGGACTGGAAGCGCCCCGCGGTCGTGATGAGCATCGCCCGTCGCGCCCCGAGGCCCTTCAGCACCTCCCCGAGGCGGTCGACGGCCCCGGCTCCGAAGTGCAGCTGCTGGGTGTAACCGGTGTGGACCCACGCGGTCGGCGGTCCGACGACGGGTGCATCGCTCATGACAGTCCCTCGAACAGGTCGGTGTGGCGGGGCGCCCCCGGCGGGCGCGGCTCGCTCGGGTCGATGAAGCACTCCCGGCCGAAGTTCTCGAGGAACGCCTCGTCGGGGATGGCGAGGAAGAACGAATCGGGGCCCACCTGGCTGGCATGGGCGACGAGCGCCTCCCGCTTCTGGCCCACGAACGCGGTCACGTCGATCTCGTGGGTGATCACGTCGGCGGGGCTCCCGAACGACTCCTCACCGTCGGGGTCGGGGAGCTCGAAGTCGTCCGGCAGCTCACCGCGCTCGGCGGCCTCGCGCATGCGGGCGAAGATGGCGTCGCGGTCCATCGTCGCCTCGAGCACGCGGGGGACATCGGCGGCGGCTCCGGCCAGGTGGCCCACCCGGTGGACCTGGATGTGGTCGGGGTGGCCGTAGCCACCATGGCTGTCGTAGACGGTCAGGACGTCGACCGCCTCGTCGCGCAGGATGGCGGCGAGCCGCTCGGTGGCCTCGTCGAGGTCGGCGGTCCAGAACGAGCCCGGCAGGTCGTTGGTCGGCTCGCCCATCATCCCGGAGTCGACGTAGCCCAGGTACTCGACCCGGTCGATCCCCAAGATGGCGGCGGCCTCGGCGACCTCTCGCACCCGGCGCTCCGCGAGCGTCTCGCCCTCGTCGAGCACGTCGGGCTGGATCTCGCCGTGCTCGCCCTTGGTGGCGACCACGAGCACCACGCGGTGACCCTGGCTCTTCGCCAACGCCATGACCCCGCCCGTGGCGATGGTCTCGTCGTCGGGATGGGCGTGGAAGCAGGCGAGGGTGGCCATGGGCGGACCAGCCTAAGGGTGACCCGCCCGAAGCGTCAGCGGACGGCGCCGGACTCCTTCAGGGCGGCGACGCGCTCGGGGTCGAGGCCCCAGTCGACGAGGGCCTCGTCGGTGTGCTGGCCGGCGTGCGGCGGTGGCTCGGTGATGGCGCCGGGCGTACGGCTGAAACGCGGGGCCGGTCCGGGCTGGCGGATGCCGGCGACCTCGGTGAAGGTCCCCCGCGCCACCATGTGCGGATGGTCGGGCGCCTCGGCCATCGAGAGCACCGGGGCGAAGCACACGTCATGGCCCTCGAGGATCTCGCACCACTCGTCGCGCGTCTTCGTCAGGAAGATGGCGGCCAGCTGCTCCTTCAGCTCGGGCCAGCTGGCACGATCCATCTGCGGCGGCGCGGTGCCGTCGCCCAGACCGGTCAGCTCGACGAGCGCGGCGTAGAACTGCGGCTCGATGGAGCCCACGGACACGAACTTGTCGTCCTTGGTCCGGTACACCTCGTAGAAGAAGGCGCCGGTGTCGAGCATGTTGGTGCCCCGCTCGACGTCCCAGATGCCCATGGCCATCATCCCGTGCATCATCGTGGTGAGCAGGGCGGCGCCGTCGACCATGGCCGCGTCGACCACCTGGCCCTGGCCCGACGTGCGGGCCTCGAGGATGCCGCACACCACGCCGAAGGCGAGGAACATCGCCCCGCCGCCGAAGTCGCCGACCAGGTTCATGGGCGGCACCGGAGCCTCACCCTTGCGCCCGCAGGGGTCGAGGGCGCCGGCGAGGGCGATGTAGTTGATGTCGTGGCCCGCCTCGAGAGCCCACGGACCCTCCTGGCCCCACCCCGTCATCCGCCCGTAGACCAGGCGGGGGTTGCGGGCGAGGCACTCGTCGGGACCGAGGCCGAGGCGCTCGGTGACGCCAGGACGGAAGCCCTCGATCAGCGCGTCGGCCTGCTCGACGAGATCGAGGACGGTGGCGACACCGTCCGGGTGCTTCAGGTCGACGCCCACCGACCGGCGGCCGCGGTTGAGCAGATCGCTCGACGGCGTGGCGGGGTCGAACCCCCGCACCGCTCCGGCGCGGTCGATGCGGATGATCTCGGCGCCCATGTCGGCGAGCAACATGGCGCAGAACGGGCCCGGGCCGATGCCCGCGAGCTCGACGACCCGGACACCCTTCAGCGGGCCCTGCTTGGCATCGAGGTGTGCATTCGCGCTCACGACGTCACCGCCGCCGACTCGGCGCGGCTCACCAGGGCCAGGACGGCCTCGATGACCTGCGGCTGGAACACCCGGGGGATGTCGTGGCCCATGCCCTCGATGACCAGCAGCTCCGCGCCGGGGATCACCTCCGCGGTGCGGCGTCCGCCGCTGACGTCGATCAGCGGGTCGGCCTCGCCGTGCACGACCAGCGTCGGGACCGACACGGAGCGCAGCGCCTCCGAGCGGCTGCCGCTGGCGATGCTGGCCACGAGCTGGCGGCTCTGCGCGGTCGGGTCGTGGGCCCGGTCGTAGGCGCGGGCGGCGGCCGCCCGGGTGAGGTCCTCGTCGAAGTGGTCGGGGCTGCCGATCGTGCGGAAGGTCTCGACGGTGGCCTCGATGATGGCCTCGCGGTCCTCGCCGCTGTTCCCCAGGAGCGTGGGCAGCACCTCGGGCTTGGGCTGGCCGACGTCGGGGTCACCCGTGGTCGACATGATGGAGGTGAGGCTCGCCACCCGGTCCGGGTGCTCGATGGCCATCGTCTGGGCGATCATGCCGCCCATCGACGTGCCCACCACGTGCACCCGCTCGATGCCGAGATCGTCGAGCACGGCGATCGCGTCGGCGGCCATGTCACTCAGGAGGTAGGGCGCGTCCACCGCCGCCCCCTCGATGGCGGCCATGACCGCGGCGACCACGTCGACCTCGACGTGGGCGAAGCTCTCGGACAGCCCGATGTCGCGGTTGTCGTGGGTGACCACGAAGAAGCCCCGGGCGGTGAGCCCGGCGAGCAGCTCCTCGTCCCAGCGGACCAGCTGCATCCCCAGCCCGCACACGAGCATCAAGGGGACGTCATCGGGGTCGCCGAACGTCTCGTAGCAGATGGACACGCCGCTGCGGTCGGTGAAGGGCATCGGGTCATTGTTCCACTTGACCGATCGGTCAAGGAAGCGTGCGACGATGGGGCCGTGCCCCCGACCGTGCGCACGGCGCCGCTGGCCGAGCTCCCCGCCACCCTCGCCCACGACCTCTTCCGCCTGCGGGCCGACGTCTTCGTGGTGGAACAGGAGTGCGCCTACCCCGACCTCGACGGGCGCGACGCGGAGCCGGCCACGCTCCAGTTCTGGGTCGAGGAGGACGGTGAGGTGCTGGCCTGCCTGCGCCGCCTCGTCGACCCCGGCGGCGTCACCCGCATCGGGCGCATCGCCACCCGGGCCGACCAGCGGGGGCGGGGGCTCGCCGCGACCCTCGTCGAAGCGGCGCTCGACGGGGTCGAGGGGCCCGCCGTGCTCGACGCCCAGTCCCGGATGGTCGACTGGTACGCCCGGTTCGGCTTCGCCGCCGACGGACCGGAGTTCGTCGAGGACGGCATCCCCCACGTGCCGATGCGGCGCCCGTAGCCCTCGGCGAGCCGCCCACCGCCCACCCCTTCTACGATCGATCCATGTCACCGACCTGGGGCGTGCACACCGGCCTGCAGAACACGACCATGGGCGAGCTGCGCGGCCTGTGGCACCACATCGAGGAGCTGGGCTTCGACTGGATCTCGATCTGGGACCACTTCTACGCAGCCGACCTCACCGGCCCGCACTGCCACGAAGCGGTGGCCGCCCACACGGCACTGGCCATGGACACCACCCGGGTGCGTTGCGGCTCGCTCGTGTACTGCGCCGGCTACCGCCACCCCGCCGTGCTGGCCAACGCCATGGCCACCATCGACCAACTCTGCGACGGGCGGGTCGACTTCGGGATCGGCGCCGGATGGGCCCAGCCCGAGTACGAGGCCTACGGCATCCCGTTCCCCTCGGCGGGCAAGCGCCTCGACCTGCTCGAGGAGTCCGTCCAGTGCGTGCGCAGCCTCCTGCGCGAGGAGGTCACGAACTTCGAGGGCGAGTACTTCACCCTCGTTGAAGCGCGCTGCGAGCCGAAGCCCGTCCAGGCCGAGCTGCCCATCTGGATCGGCGGCGGCGGCGAGCAGCGCACCCTCGCCATCGTCGCCCGGTGGGCGGACGGCTGGAACGTGCCCTTCGTCGAGCCCGCCACGTTCGCCCACAAGCGGCGGGTGCTGGCCGAGCACTGCACCGCCGCCGGGCGCTACGTCGACGACATCCGGTGCGCGGTCAACGTCGGGGTGGCGAAGGACGAGGAGGCGTTGGCGGCCCAGTTCGGGGCGATGGCCGACTACGTGCGCCCGGGGGTGGTCATGGGGTCGCAGGCGCAGATGGTGGACCGCATCGGCGAGTACGTCGCCGCCGGCGCCGACCAGGTGAACATCGCCATGCGGGCACCGTGGGACGTCGCCAGCCTCGACCACCTCGCCGACGCCATCGACGAGCTCGGCGGCTGACGGTGGCGCAGGAGCCGGGCGCGGCGTCGTCTCCACCGGCGGCGCCCTACGACCGGCGGATCGACCCCCTCACCGGGGAGGCCGCGGTGATCGTGGCGAAGCGCCAGGCCCGACCGAACCTCGGCGAGGGCATGCACACGGCGTCGACGGTCGCCTGCCCGTTCTGCCCCGGGGGCGTCGAGGCCCCCGAGGACTACGACGTCAAGGCCTTCACCAACCGGTGGCCCTCCATCTCCGACGGCCGCTGCGAGGTGGTGCTCTACACCTCTGACCACGACGCCAGCTTCGCCTCCCTCGGGGTCGACGGCGCCCGCAAGGTCGTCGACCTCTGGGCCGAGCGCACCGCCGCCCTCGGCGGGCGCGACGACGTCGCCTACGTCCTCGTGTTCGAGAACCGGGGCCCCGAGGTGGGCGCCACCATCCCCCACCCCCACGGCCAGATCTACGCCTTCCCCGAGGTGCCGCCGGCGCCCCGCCGCGAGCTGGACGAGGCGGCGTGCGCGCTGTGCGGGGTCGACCCCGGCCCCCGCCTGGTTCACGCCGTCGGCGGATGGCGGGCCTGGGTGCCCGACGCCGCCACGTGGCCCTACGCCCTCCTCGTGGCGCCGGACGCGCACGAGCCCGACCTGCCCGGCCTGGGCGACGCCGGCCGAACCGGCCTCGCCGAGGTGCTGGTGGACGCCCTCGGGCGCCTCGACGCACTCTTCGACGCGCCGATGCCGTACATGCTGTGGTTCCACCAGCGCCCCACCGACGGCGGCGCGTGGCCCACGGCCCACCTGCACGTCCACGTCGCCCCGCTCTACCGCTCCCCCGGCACGCAGCGCTACGTCGCCGCCGGCGAGTTGGGCAGCGGCATGTTCTTCAACCCGGTCGATCCGGACGATGCCGCCGCGGCGCTCCGGGACGCCGGCGGCGACCGGCAGTAGCGTCGCGGGCGTGCGCTCGATCGAGGTTCCACCGGCCGGCGGGCAGGTCCGCCAGAGGTCGGGATCGTGACCATCGAGGCCTACGCCCCGGGTCGGGTCAACCTCATCGGGGAGCACACGGACTACACGGGGGGCCTGGTGCTGCCCATGGCCGTGCAGATGGGCATCACCATCACCGGTGAGCCCGTCGGGGCCCGGGTCGTGCTGGAGTCCGACCTCGACGACGAGCCCGCGATCGTCGAGCTCGACGTCGGCGACCCCGCCGGCGTGGACCCGGCGTGGGCCCGGTACGTCGCCGGCGTGGTGGCCGAGGCCCGTCCCGAGCACGGCTTCATCGGCCAGGTGCGCTCGACGCTGCCCATGGGCATGGGCCTGTCGTCCAGCGCGGCGCTCGAGGTCGCGGTCGCGTTGGCCCTCGGCGTCCGCGGCACCGCACCCGAGGTGGCCACCCTCTGCCAGCGGGCCGAGCAGCGCGCCTCCGGCGTCCCGTGTGGGGTGATGGACCAGCTCACGTCCCTGGCCGGCGTGGAGGGCCACGCCGCCCTCATCGACTGCACCAACCTCACGGTCACCCCGGTCGAGCTGCCCGAGCGGGCCGAGATCGTCGTCATCGACTCGGGCGAGCCCCGCACGCTGGCCGGGTCGGGGTACGCCGAGCGCCGGGCCCAGTGCGAGGCGGCGCAGGCCGTCATCGGCCCGCTGGCTCAGGCGTCGCTCGACGACCTCGACGCGTTGGACGACCCGCTCCTGCGTCGCCGGGCCCGTCACGTCATCACCGAGAACGGCCGCGTGCTGGCCTTCGTCCGCGCCCTCGGCGCCGGCGACCTGGACGAGGCCGGCGGGCTGATGGCGGCCAGCCACGAGAGCCTCCGCGACGACTTCGAGGTTTCCACCCCTGGCCTCGACGAGGCCGTGGCCGGCCTGCTGGGACGCAAGGGCGTGTACGGCGCCCGCCTCACCGGCGGTGGGTTCGGGGGCTCGATCGTGGCGCTGGCCGCGCCCGGGGCCGTGCGCCACGGCACGGTGGTGCAGCCGTCCGGCGGCGCCCGCGTCCGCACCCTGCGCTGAAGCGCCGGCGGCGGCGCCCCACCACCTAGAGCAGCTTGGCCTTCTGGGCCTCGTACTCGGCGTCGCTCAGGGCGCCGTCGCGGTGGAGCTGGTGCAGCTTCTCGAGCTGCTCGGCGACGCTCAGGCCCCCCGCTCCCCCTCGGGCGGCGTGCCCGATGGCCTCGTGGTCCTTGCGCTCGTCCTCTTCCATCTGGCGGTAGATCTCGCCCTGGACCACCGACGGCTTGCGGATGTGCGTGAACGAGTCCTTGCCGGACTCGCCGGCCGACTCCATGGCCACCGTGCCGCACCCGATCATGCGCTCGAACACCGTCTGGTCGAAGAACACGGTGTTGATCTTGTCGAGAGGGATCTCCTTGCCGTTCTTGCCGATCACGCCGTACCGGTAGATCACCCGCTTGTTGGTCAGGACGAACTCGGTGGTGGCCCACTTGGCCAGACGCAGGAGGAACCACACGAGCGCGACGAGGATGGCGACGCCCAGGATGATGTTCAGGGTGCTGGCGCCGGCGCCTTCCCAGCCCTGCGCGAGCACCACGATGCCGACGACGATGGCCGCCACTGACAGCAACGCCCGCGGGGTCAGGAACCACCAGTGGGGGCGCAGGTCGAGTACGACCTCCTCACCCGGGATCAACAGGTTCTTGGGGTACGCCATGGCGGGAGACTAGACCCCTCGGCGGCGGCGTCACCGGCTTCCGACGAACCGTGCCCGGTCAGCCGTAGCCGAGCTCGTGGAGGCGGTGGTCGGAGATGCCGAAGTGGTGGCCGACCTCGTGGACGACGGTGATGCGCACCTGCTCGACCACCTCCTGCTCGGTGCGGCACATCGCGCAGATGGGCTCGCGGTAGATGGTGATGCGGTCGGGCATGACCATCCCGCCGTAGCCGGCGTCCCGTTCGGTGAGCGGGATGCCCTGGTACAGGCCCAGGAGCCCGCGCTTGCGCGACCGGTCCTCGACGAACACCGCCACGTTGTCCATCAGGTCGGCCAGCTCGTCGGGGATGCCGTCGAGGGCATCGCCCACCAGCTCTTCGAAGCGCTCCGGGCTCACCGCCACCATGGACCGGGACGGTACCGGCCCCGGGTCAGTCCCCGTACGTCGTGCCCCGAAGGTCGACGGTCTCGCCCGTGAGCAGGTCCACCGAGACGCGCACGTCGGCGTCAAGGGCCTGCGCCCACGCCAGGCACCGATCGAGGGCCAACCCCTCACCGTCGACCCCCGGTCCGTCCAACCAGTAGGTGAGGACCGGTGACTCGTGCTCGAGGTGGGCGGCGAAGCACGCGCCGGCCAGTGCGTCCTCGACCCGAGCCACCGGTGCCGTGGTGGACACCGTCACCGTCCCGCCGCGGTGGGCCACCGCCGGGCCCGACCAGGGAGCCGGCGCCCCGTCGTCGCCGGGCCCGACCGCCACCACCTCGAGCGCGGTGAGGCGGCGCCGCAGCCCGTCGGGGCGGCGGTACTCGTGGACCACGTCGATGCTGCGGTCGTAGACGATCGAGAGGTCCGAGCCCGAGATGCGCACGCAGCCCAGGGGCAGCTCCTCGTCCGTGGTGGCCGGGTCGGCGAAGGCGGCGCTGAGGTACTCGGAGCCCGAGTGCAACAGCTCGGCGAGCAGCGGCGGCAGGAGCGCGAAGGTGTCGAGCGGGCCGGGTGGTACCCGACCGACGAACGCCGACGATGCGTCGGCGAGGGACCAGACGGTGGTGCCGTCGCACCGGGACTCCGTGCCCGTGGCCGGGTCGCGCACCACGAAGCGCCCGTCGGGGTCGGCCAGGACGTCGAGGCGCCGGCCCGTGGACCCGGGCCCCGACTCGTCGTAGATGGCGCGGAGCGCCTGCCCCTCGGGCAACTGCATGCCCCATGGTGGCACCCCCGGCTCCGCTGTCGGACCCGGTCGGTAGGGTGCACCGGTGGACGCCGACGGGCTGCTCGAGGGGCTGAACGCCGACCAGCGCGCCGCCGTCACCACCGATGCCGCCCCTCTCTGCATCCTCGCCGGTGCCGGCTCGGGCAAGACCCGGGTGCTCACCCGCCGCATCGCCCACCGGGTGGCCACGGGCACGGCCGAGCCCCACCGGGTGCTGGCCCTCACCTTCACCCGCAAGGCCGCGGGCGAACTCCGTGCCCGACTCGGCAGCTTGGGCCTGCGCGACGGCGTCGCCGCCGGCACCTTCCACGGGATCGCGCTCGCTCAGCTCCGCACCCGTTGGCTCGAGCGCGGCGAGCCCGAGCCCACCCTGCTCGACCGGAAGTTCGCCCTCGTCGCCCGCAACATCCCCCGCCGCTCGGGTCAGCGCGAGGTCAACCCACTCGACGCCATCGGCGAGATCGAATGGGCCAAGGCCCGCCGCATCGCCCCCCAGGACTACGCCGACGAGGCCCTGCACCACAACCGGCGACCCCCGCTGCCGGGTCGGGAGATGGCCACCGTCTACGAGCGCTACGAGCAGGACAAGGCGAAGCGGGGCCTGGTGGACTTCGACGACCTGCTCGTCCTCTGCGAGCGTGCCCTGAGCAGCGACGCGCAGTTCGCGGCCACGCAGCGGTGGCGCTTCCGTCACCTGTTCGTGGACGAGTTCCAGGACGTCAACCCGCTCCAGTTCGCGCTCCTGCGGGCCTGGCTCGGCGACCGAACCGACCTCTGCGTGGTGGGCGACCCCCGCCAGGCCATCTACGCCTGGAACGGCGCCGACGCCGGCTACCTCAACCAGTTCGCCCGCCACTTCCCGGGAGCCGAGGTCCACGAGCTCCGGGACAACTACCGGTCCACGCCGCAGATCCTGGCGGTGGCCAACGCCGTGATCGCCGAGCGCGAGGTCGGGGCACCCCTGCGCCCGAACCGGCCCCCGGGCGAGCCGCCCGCGATCGTCGAGTACGCCGACGACGCCAACGAGGCCCGGGGCATCGCACGGTCCGTCCGCGACACCCACGGCCCGGGGCGCCCGTGGTCGGACCAGGCCGTCCTCTCCCGCACCAACGCCCAGGCCGCGCTCATCGCCGACGCCCTCGGTCGGGTGGGCATCCCCCACCGGGTGCGCGGCGGCGCCACCCTCACGGCCCAGCCCGAGGTGAAGGAGGCGCTGCGGCGCCTACGCGGGTCGCGCGCGCCCTTCCCGGTGGCCCTGGCCGACCTCGAGGCCGACGTGTCCGGCCGCTTCGCCGAGGAGACCGACGGGGGCGACGCCCTCCCGACGGACGAGGGCGACGAGCGAGAGGTGCCGCAGGAAACCGAGCAACAGGAGCAGCGCCGGGCGAACCTCGCCGCCCTCGTGCAGTTGGGCAACGACTACGTCGGCCTGGACCCGTCGGCCAGCGCCGCCGGCTTCGTCCAGTGGCTCAACGCCGCGGCCCGCTCCGAGGACGCCGGCGGCGGCAGCGACGCCGTCGAGGTGGCCACCTTCCACGCCGCCAAGGGCCTGGAATGGCCCATCGTCCACGTGGCGGGCGTCGAGGCCGGCCTCGTCCCCATCGGCCACGCCAAGACCCCCGACGCCGAGGCCGAGGAGCGTCGCCTGTTCTACGTGGCCCTCACCCGGGCCGAGCGCGTCCTGCGCCTGTCGTGGGCCGCCGAGCGCACCTTCGGCTCACGCCGCTCGCGACGCCAGCCCTCCCCGTACCTGCTCGAGGTGCGGTCGGTGCTCGACGCCCTGGCCGGCGGGCGCGAGCCCGTCGACAGCCTCACCGAGGTGCGCAAGGAGCGTCAGCTCCTGGCCGCGCAGCAGGGCACCGGTCGGCGCGCCCGAGGGGCCAAGAGCCCCGCCACCCTGAGCGCCGGCGACGCCAAGGTCTTCGACGCCCTCAAGGCCTGGCGCCTCGAGCAGGCCCGCGCCGCCAGCGTGCCGGCGTACGTGGTGTTCCCCGACCGGACGCTGGAAGCGATGGCCGTGGCCCGCCCCCGCGACATCGCCGGTCTGCTCTCGCTGCCCGGCGTGGGCCAGGTCAAGGCCACCCGCTACGGCGAGACCCTCCTCGCCGTCGTGGCGGAGCACGCCGACGCCTGAGGACGTCGCGCTGGGCTCAGCCCGCGGGCTGGTCGCGTTCGTCGATGAGGGCCTTGAAGCGGTCGAAGTTGATGGTCACGAAGATGCCCTCGGCCTCGGCGGTCAGGGTGTCGCCGGCGTAGACGCGGCCGGTGGCGAAGACCTTCCGGCCCTGCACCTCCACCAGCTCGCCCTCGAAGCGGAGCTCTCGGTGCAGCGGCGTGGGCTTGCGATAGCGGATGGTGAGGGTGCCGGTCATGGCGGGCAGGCCGCTCATGGACTGGGCGGCGCCGAGGATCTCGTCGAACGCGGCCGCCACGAAGCCGCCGTGCACGCACCCGGGCGGCCCCTCGTAGGCGCTGCCGAAGGTGGCCTTGCCCACCACCATGTCACCCTCGATGGAGACCTCGATCGGGGACGCCAGCGGGTTGGCCTTGCCGATCAGTGGGCTGTGGTCGAAGAAGCCCATCGACGGGTTGGCCCCCGAGTTCGCCGCCTCGGCGAAGCCCTCGTAGATGCTGCCGTGGGGGAACTCGTCGAGATCGGCGGCGATGCGCTCGACCGCGTCGGCCGCGGCCGACAGGGCCTCCTCGGGCGCGCCCGTGGACATCAGGTGCTCGATGACGAGCCGGGTGGCGTCGGCCAGGCGGCGCATCTCCAGGTGGCGCGGGGTGAGGTTGTGCTCGACGCCGTCGTCCCAGGCGTCGGTCAGGCGCCGGCGGGCCTCCTCGGGCGTGACCGTGTCGTGGACGGAGGTCTTCGGCGGCGGGGAGGACGCAGGGGGCGGCTGGTCGGTCATGTGAGCACCTCGAAGTCCGCGAGCAGCGGGGCGTGATCGGACGGAGACTGGCCCTTGCGGGCGTTGCGGTCGATGAGCACGGCCCCCAGGCCGTCGACCAGAGGGCGGGTGGCCAGGATGAGGTCGATGCGCATGCCGATCCCCTTGTGGAAGTTCCCCGCCCGGTAGTCCCACCACGAGTACAGCCCGCCGGCGTCGTAGCGCTCGCGGAACACGTCGACCAGGCCCCAGTCGCACAGCTCGGCGAGGGCATCGCGTTCGGGCGCGCTGACGTGGGTGGCGCCGTGCACCGCGCTGGCGTCCCACACGTCACGGTCGTCGGGGGCGATGTTGAAGTCGCCGCACAGGACCCGGTTGCCGGACGCACCGGCGGCGCCGTCACGGTCGAGGAACCGGAGGAGCTCGGCCAGCCACGCCAGCTTGTAGTGGTAGTGGTCGTGGCCGACCTCGCGCCCGTTGGGCACGTAGACGCTCGACACCCGCACACCCCCGCACGTGGCGGTGAGGATGCGGGCCTCGCGCTCGAGCTCGGGGTCGTCGCCGCCGAAGCCGTAGGCGACGTCGTCGAGGCCGACCTTGGAGAGGATGGCGACGCCGTTCCAGCGCCCCTCGCCGTGGTGGGCCGCCTCGTAGCCGAGGGCCTGGAAGGTCAACGCCGGGAAGGCGGGATCGGCCAGCTTCGTCTCCTGGAGGCAGATGACGTCGGGCCCCACCTGGGCCAGCCACTCCTCCACCCGGGGCAGGCGCGCCTTCAGCGAGTTCACGTTCCAGGTGACGATGCGCACGATGGGGAAGGTACCCCCTGTGCCCGACCACCGAACCACCCCCGACCCACCCGGCCCCGCGACCCGACCTGACCCCGGAGCCAGGTTGCAGGGCACCGTTAGGATCCCAATCGTGGCTGACGAACCCGCGACACCGACGGTGGGCCCGAACGAGTGGCTCGTCGACGAGATGTACGACCAGTACCGCGAAGACCCCAATTCGGTGAGCGCGAGCTGGCGGGAGTTCTTCGCGGACTACCGGCCCGAGGCGCCTGTGCAGACGGCGGCGGCGACCGCCGCACCACCCGCACCCACCGCCGACGCCTCGGCTCCGACCCCAGCCGGCAACGGACAGCAGGCCGCGAGCGCAACGGCCCCTCCGGCCACCGCCGCCGCCTCCGCTCCCTCGCCCTCCGCCCCTCCCGCCAAGGCACCGGCCGCTCCTGTCGAGGCGCCGGCGACCGCCTCCGACGCCCCCGAGGCGCAGCCCATCCGGGGCGCCGCCGCCCGCATCGTGGCCAACATGGAGGCCAGCCTCACCGTCCCCACGGCCACCAGCTTCCGTGAGGTGCCCGCCCGCCTGCTCGAGGTGAACCGCCAGGTCATCAACGGCTACCTGGGTCGCACCCGGGGTGGCAAGGTCTCGTTCACCCACCTCATCGGCTACGCCATCGTCCGTGCCGTCGCCGACACGATGCCGGTCATGAACTCGACCTACGTCGAGTCCGACGACGGCAAGCCCCAGGTCCTGCGTCACGAGCACGTCGGCCTGGGCCTCGCGGTCGACGTCGAGAAGTCCGACGGCTCGCGCACCCTCCTCGTGCCCTGCATCCGAGACGCCGACACCATGGACTTCAAGGAGTTCCACGGCGCCTACGAGGAGCTCATCCGCAAGGTCCGCACCAACAAGCTCACCCCGGACGACTTCGCCGGCGTCACCGTCACCCTCACCAACCCCGGCACCATCGGTACCAAGCAGTCGGTCCCCCGCCTCATGCCGGGCCAGGGGCTCATCGTGGGCGTCGGCAGCATCGAGTACCCCACCGCCTACCAGGCCGCGGACCCCCAGACCCTGGCCGACCTCGGCGTCTCCAAGGTCACCACCGTCACTTCGACCTACGACCACCGCATCATCCAAGGTGCCGAGTCCGGCATGTTCCTCAAGGCCGTCAGCGGTCTGCTCCTCGGCGAGGAGGACTTCTACGTCGACGTCTTCCGCTCGATGGGCGTCCCCTACGAGGCCGTCCAGTGGCGCCGGGACTTCAACCCGCGCGACCGCGAGCAGGCGCTCCTCGAGAAGCAGATGCAGGTCAACGCGATCATCAACGCCCACCGGGTGCGGGGCCATCTGATCGCCGATCTCGATCCGCTGGCGTGGAAAGAGCCCCACATGCACCCCGAGCTCGACCCCGCCACCTACGGGCTCACCATCTGGGACCTCGACCGGGAGTTCCTCACCCAGGGCCTCGGCGGCACGCAGTCGCTGCCCCTCGGTGACATCCTCCACGTGCTCCGCGACGCCTACTGCCGCACCGTGGGCATCGAGTACATGCACATCCAGGAGCCCGAGGAGAAGCACTGGATCCAAGAGCAGGTCGAAGGGGTCAGCCCCCACCTCCCCACCGACGACCAGCGCCACATCCTCGAGAAGCTCAACGGTGCCGAGGCCTTCGAGCGCTTCCTGGGCCAGAAGTACATCGGCCAGAAGCGCTTCGGCATCGAAGGCGGCGAGAGCGTGATCCCCCTCGTCGACGCCATCCTCGAGGCTGCGGCCGACGAGGACCTCGACGGCGCAGTCATGGGCATGGCCCACCGCGGCCGGCTCAACGTGCTCGCCAACATCGTGGGCAAGAGCTACGACCAGATCTTCAAGGAGTTCGAGGGCAACGTCGACCCCGAGACCATCCAGGGCTCTGGGGACGTGAAGTACCACCTCGGCCAGTCCGGCAAGTTCGTCAGCCGCACCGGCAAGTTGCTGCCCATCGAGCTCGCGGCCAATCCGTCGCATCTCGAGACGGTCGGTCCCATCGTCGAGGGCATGACCCGGGCCCGCCAGGACATCATCGACCAGCCCGAGACCTTCTCGGTGCTGCCGCTCCTGCTCCACGGTGACGCCGCCTTCGCCGGTCAGGGCGTCGTGGCCGAGACCCTCAACTGCTCGCAGATCAAGGGCTACCGGGTCGGCGGCACCATCCACGTCATCATCAACAACCAGCTGGGGTTCACCACCTCTCCCGAGGCGGCACGCTCTTCCGAGTACTGCACCGACATCGCCAAGATGGTGCAGGCCCCCATCTTCCACGTGAACGGCGACGATCCCGAGGCCTGCGTGCGCGTCGCCCGCCTCGCGTTCGCCTACCGCCAGCGCTTCCACAAGGACGTGGTCGTGGACATGATCTGCTACCGGCGTCACGGCCACAACGAGGGTGACGACCCGAGCTACACCCAACCGCTGATGTACAAGCGCATCGAGGCGCGGCGCTCCGTCCGCAAGCTCTACACCGAGTCGCTCGTCAAGCGCGGCGACATCACCCTCGAGGAGTGCGAGCGCGCCCTCGACGACTTCCAGACGAAGCTCCAGCAGGCGCTCGACCACACCCGCGAGTCGGCCCCGCCCGAGAACGCGGTGGCCAAGGCGCCGCCGCCGCCCGCCGGCGTGCTGCCCCACGTCGACACCGCCGTCCCGCGCGAGGTGGTCGACCGGATCATGGCTGCGCTCGTCGAGGCCCCCGAGAGCTTCCACATCCACCCCAAGCTGGCCAAGCAGTTCGAGACCAGGTACCAGATGTTCCTCGACGGCGAGGTGGACTGGGGCTTCGGTGAGGCCATCGCCCTGGGCTCGCTCCTGCTCGAGGGCACCCCGGTGCGGATCGCCGGCCAGGACAGCCGGCGTGGCACGTTCTCGCACCGCCACTCCACCCTCGTGGACTACGAGACCGGCGCCGAGTACGCCCCGCTCGCCCACCTCGGCGCCGAGCAGGGCAAGTTCTTCATCTACGACTCGCTGCTGTCCGAGTACGCCGCCCTCGGATTCGAGTACGGGTACTCCGTCACGCACAAGGACGCCCTCGTGTGCTGGGAGGCGCAGTTCGGCGACTTCGTCAACGGCGCCCAGATCGTCATCGACCAGTACCTGGTGGCCGCCGAGGACAAGTGGGGTCAGACCTCGGGCCTCGTCATGCTGCTCCCGCACGGCTACGAGGGCCAGGGCCCCGAGCACTCGTCGGCGCGCATCGAGCGCTTCCTCACGCTCTGCGCCGAGGACAACATCCAGGTGTGCAACGCGTCCACGGCGGCGCAGTACTTCCACCTGCTGCGCCGCCAGATGCACCGGGGCGTGCGCAAGCCGCTGGTGGTGTTCACGCCGAAGTCCCTGTTGCGGGCCCGCTCGGCACGGTCGTCGGTCGACGAGCTCACGTCGGGCACCTTCCAGGAGGTCATCGACGACGTGGGCGTGGCCGACCCGGCGGCGGTCACACGGGTCGTGTTCGCCAGCGGCAAGGTGTCCCAGGACGCCCTGGCCAAGCGCGACGAGATGGGTACCCCCGTGGCCGTCGCCCGGGTCGAGCAGCTCTACCCGTGGCCGTACGAGCAGGTGGCGGCGACGCTCGAGCACTACCCGAACGCCCGTGAGCTCGTGTGGCTCCAGGAGGAGCCCGAGAACATGGGCCCCTGGAACTTCGTGAAGGGCCGCCTGTACGAGGCCCACGAGGACACCCACGAGATCCGCCGCATCAGCCGCACCGAGTCGGGCAGCCCGGCCACCGGCAGCCACGCCGTCCACGGCCAGGAGCAGGCCGCCCTCCTCGAGGCCGCCCTCTCGATCTAGCAACCCACTCGGGTCGGCACCCCAGGTCTCGACCGGGCGGCGTCGGCGGCCAGGAACAGGCCCCGGTCTCCGTAGTGCTACGGATGCGCGCTGCAGGCGGTTCCCGGAGGATGGCGCCATGCACCTCCGTCGTGCCGCTTCGGCCCTCGTCCTCCTGACCGCCCCGCTCGGCGTCGTCGTCGCCTCCGTCCCGCCTGCCGCGGCGGCGACGGTGCCGGCGCCCATCACGACCTTCGCCGACCCCGGGGCGACCATCGAGGACGTGTACTCGATCACGCCCGGGCCGGACGGCAACCTCTGGTTCACCGACCCCGACACCGACCGCATCGGGCGCATCACCCCCGCCGGCGTCATCACCTCGTTCGCCGACCCCAACGGCAGCTCGTCCACGAACGAACCGGCCGACATCGTGGCCGGGCCCGACGGCAACCTCTGGTTCACCAACCCGGGCAACAACCGCATCGGACGCATCACCACGGCCGGCGTGATCACCACCTTCGCCGACCCGGCGGGCACGGCCTCGACGAGCATCCCCGACGGCATCGCCGCCGGTCCCGACGGCAACATCTGGTACGTGAACCAGGGCAACAACCGCATCGGCCGCCTCGACCCGGACGCCCCCAACGTGGCGGCAACCATCACCACCTTCGCCGACCCCGGGGGCACGGCGTCGACGAACGGTCCCTTCCGCATCACCGCTGGTCCCGACGGCAACCTCTGGTACACGAACTCGGTCAGCGACCGGATCGGGCGCATCACCCCCGCTGGCGTCATCACCACCTTCGCCGACCCCGGCGGCCCTTCGTCGAGCGACGGCCCCTACGAGATCGTGACCGGGCCCGACGGGAACCTCTGGTACACCAACCAGTTCAACCATCGAATCGGCCGCCTCGACCCCGACGCCGCTGACATCGCCGCCTCGATCACCACCTTCGGGGACGCGGACTTCGAGATCGGCAGTCCGTCGGGCCTGACCTCGGGCCCTGACGGCAACCTCTGGTTCACCTCCTACGCCTCCAACATGATCGTGCGGGTCACCCCGACCGGAGCGATGACGAAGTTCGTCGACCCTGCCGGCGTGTCGTCTACGAGCCAGCCGCTGGACATCACCGTCGGTCCCGACGGCAACCTCTGGTACACGAGCAGCGGCACGACACGCCTCGGGCGGCTCCTGCTCGACCCGTCCAGCACCACCTGCGACGGTGAGCCCGCCACCGTGCTCGTCGGCGTGGCCGGCACGCCGACCGGCGGGGCCGACGTGATCGTGGGGACCGGCGCGGCCGACACCATCGACGGCCTCGGGGGCGGCGACGTCATCTGTGGCCTCGGCGGCGGCGACACCATCACCGGCTACATCGGCAAGGACGAGATCGAAGGCGGTGACGGCGACGACACCATCAACGCCGGCGACGGCTCCGACACGGTCCGCAGCGGCCGAGGCGACGACACCGTCACCGGCGGCAACGGCCTCGACTTGGTCAACGCCGGCGGCGGTGACGACACCGTCAACACCGGCAAGGGCGCCGATGCGGTGCTCGGCGGCAACGGCGACGACCAGCTCAGCGGCGGCAGCGGCAACGACGGCATCCAGGGCGGCGCCGGCAACGACCGCATGGTCGGCGGCACCAACCGGGACAGCTGCGCCGGCCAGACCGGCACGGACATCGCCCAGAGCTGCGAGGTCGTCACCGGCGTCCCCTGATCCACGCCCCGCCGCCGGCCACCGTGTGAGCGGTGGTGGCCGGCGGCGGAGGGCGGCGGCGCGGCCGCGCCCAGGAAGCGGTCGGCGATGGGCGCCCGGCGATCCGTCCGCCGGTGCACCGCCGCTAGCCCATGTCGGTGAGGTCGTACTCGGCGAGGTAGTACGGGTGGGCCGGGTCGAAGGTGGTCAGCGGGACCGGATCGGACACCTCGCCGACCGGACGGCGCCCGCCGCCGATGCGACCAGTGGCGCGATCACCGAGCTCGGCCCGTGCCCGTTCGGCATGGCGCAGGAGGTCGGCCACCACCTCCGGGTGCGACGGAGCGACGTCGCTGGTCTCGCCAGGGTCGTCCACCAGGTCGTAGAGCTCCTCGACCGCGGCCCCCTCGCGGGACACGTGCAACTTCCACCGGCCCGCCCGGACGGCATGGAGCTGGTCGCCGACGTAGTACCAGAAGGCCTCGTGGGGGGAGGTGGCGCCGGCGTCGCCGAGGAGGATCGGGGAGATGTCCCGGCCGTCGATGGTCCGGTCGCCCGGCACCTCGCCGCCGCACAGCGTCGCCAGTGTGGGCAGGAGGTCCATGGCCGTGGTCAGGTCCGAGCGGACCTCCCCGGCCGGCACCTGCCCGGGCCAGCGCACGATGCACGGGACCCGCAGTCCGCCTTCCCAGGCGGTGGCCTTCTCGCCCCGAAGGGGCAGGTTGCTGCCGCCCTCGTCGCGCGCCCGCGAGCCGTTGTCGCTCGTGAAGATGACGATGGTGTCGTCGTCGAGGCCGAGCGAGCGCAGCTCGGCGAGCAGCACGCCGGCCGCCCAGTCGATGGACGCCACCGCGGCCCCGTAGCGGCCGTTGCGGGAGGCGACCGCGAAGCGCTCCTGCACGTAGATGGGCAGGTGCACGTAGATGTGGGCGAGGTACAAGAAGAAGGGCCGGTCCCGATTGGCCCGCAGGAAGCGGATGCTCTCGTCCACGTAGCGCGCCGTCAGCGACGTCTGGTCGGGCTGCTGCTCGAGCACCTCGTCGTCGAGCAGCAGCGGGAGCGGAGGCATCTCGTCCACGAAGGGGATCCCGAGCTTCGCCATGAGCGCGGGGAGGGAGAAGTCGTTCTCGGTGCGCTGGCGGCCCATGTCGTTCGAATACGGCAGGCCGAAGTAGCCGTCGAAGCCGCGCCGGGTGGGCAGGAAGCCGGGTTGGTCGCCGCAGTGCCACTTGCCCACCAGCTTGGTGGCGTAGCCCGCGTCGGACAGGACCTGGGCGAGGGTGACCTCGTCCTCGTGGAGGCCGAAGCGCTGCCCGGGAAACAGCACGGGGAGCCCGTCGAACTGGTCGAAGCCGATCCGGGGCGGGTAGCAGCCGGTGAGCATCGCCGCCCGTGACGGCGAGCACACGGGTGACGCCATGTAGAAGTCGGTGAGGCGGAGGCCCTCCTCGGCCATCCGGTCGAGGACCGGGGTGTCGTTGCGGGTCGAGCCGTAGCAGCCCAGGTCGCCGTAGCCGAGGTCGTCGCAGTTGATGAGCACGACGTTCGGCCGCCGGCGGGGCGACGACCCGTCGGCGGTCATGCCAGGAAGTCGCGGGCGACGGCGTCCCAGAGCTCGGTGGACAGGCGCAGTGAGTCCTGGTCGACACGCTCGTCGTTGCCGTGGAACATGTCGCCGAAGTCCTCGATCGTGAGCTTCTCGCTGAACAGGCCGAAGCCGTAGGCGGGGACGCCGCGGCGGCGGAAGAAGCGGCCGTCGGTGGCGCCCACGGTGAGGAAGGGCACCAGCTTCGACTCGCCGTACCAGCGGGGGGTGAGGCGGGCGAGGCTGTCCCAGAGCGGCGTGTCCACCGGCGACGAGCTGGACGGATCGTCGCTGTCCACCGTGATGGTGACCCGGTCGGCGAGGTCGCCGAGGGCGTCGGCGAGGATGGCGTCGATGTCGGCCGCGGTCTGCCCGGGCAGGGTGCGGATGTCGACCTGGAGGACGACCTCGTCGGGGATGACGTTGATCTTGGTCCCGCCGTGCACGACCGTCGGCGCCATCGTCGTGTGGGTGCAGGCGTGGAACTGGCGGGCCATGCCCACCGGGAGGAAGTCGAGGGCGCCCATGAGCTGCTCGGGGTCGAGCAGGGGCGCCACGAGCTCCTCGGGGTACTCCATGCCCTCGAGGAAGGCCCGCCAGATGTCGTGGATCTGCGTGGCGGGCTGGTGCTCGGCGATGCGGCGAACGACCTCGGCCGCGGTGACCAACGCGTTGTCGGTCTTGAAGGGCTGTGAGCCGTGCCCCGGGGTGCCGCTGATCTTGAGGTGCACGCCGTGCAGGCCCTTCTCCCCCACGATCACCGGCAGCTTGAGGCCGGTGGGCGACGGGATGGGGATACCGCCCGACTCGGTGATGACGTAGTCGGCCTGGACGGCGTCGAGCTCGTGCTCGACCAGATGGCCGGCGCCGTAGGTGGCGTTGGCCTCCTCGTCGGCCACGGCCAGGTAGATCAGCGTGCCCTTGGGTCGAAAGCCGTCGCGGGCGAGGTACTTGAACGCGGTGGCCATCGAGGCGGTGAGGTTCAACATGTCGACCGCGCCCCGGCCCCACACCTCGCCGTCCACCAGCTCGCCGCCGAAGGGGTCGCGGCTCCACCCGGAGGGCGTGACGGGCACGACGTCGGTGTGGCCCATGAGCAGCAAGGTGGGCGCCTCGGGGTCGGTGCCCTCGATGCGCCCGACGAGGCTGGTGCGCCCCGGGGCGGCCTCGTAGCGCTCGAGGTCGAGGCCGGGGCCCTCCAGGTACGTGGCGAGCAGGTCGGCGCTGCGCACCTCCTGCCCGGACGCCTCGGTCCCGTCGTTCACGCACGCGTTGCGGATCAGGTTCTGAAGGAGGTCCGTGACCTCCGCGGTGACGGTGTCGGCGGCAGGCAGCACGCCAGCACGTTAGGTGATGTCCGGTTTCGGACCCTCCAGGTGGTTGACTAGGCCTGTCATGGCATCCACGCATGTCGTGGTCGACGGCTCGAACATCGCAACCGAGGGCCGCTCGACCCCCAGCCTCAAACAACTCGACGAAGCGGTGCGGGCCTTCCTCGAGGAGCATCCGCACGACAAGCTGACCGTGGTGGTCGACGCCACGTTCGGCCACCGCATCGACCCCTCGGAGCGTGCGCTCTTCGACGAGGCCATCGCCAACAACGAGATGGTCACGCCGCCGGCGGGCGCCATCGGCCGGGGCGACGCCTTCGTGCTCGAGATCGCCGAGCGGGCCGGCGCCCTCATCTTGTCCAACGACTCCTTCCAGGAGTTCCACGGCACCCATCCCTGGCTGTTCGACGAGGGTCGCCTCATCGGCGGCAAGCCCGTGCCCGACGTGGGATGGGTGTTCGTGTCGCGCAGCCCCGTGCGAGGCGCGACCAGCCAGCGCGCCGTGCGCGACGCCCGCAAGCGCAACAGCCGAGCCGCCGAGCCGGCCGAGGCGCCCGCCGGTCGCGGCCGCAGCTCCTCCCGGTCGTCCTCATCCAGCGCATCGGGCCGAGGACGCTCCTCGAGCGCCGCGGAGACGACGAACGCCACCGAGGACAGCGCCGCCGGCCCCTCGACCGGCTCCCGTCGCAGCCGGGGCGGACGAGGTCGCGGCGGGCGAGGCGGCGACTCAGGCGCCGGGAGCACCACCCAGGAGACCGCGAAATCGCCGGCGAAGCAGACCGCCGCGGGGACCAAGTCGAGTGGCCGTTCCCAGGCGAAAGCCGAGCCGGCGGGCAACGCGCCGGCCAAGCGCGCCAGCGTCAACAAGACGAACGACCCGCTCCCCTTCATCGAGTTCGTGGCCAACTACCCCGTCGGCAGCACGGTCTCGGGCGAAGTCGAGCAGTTCTCGTCCCACGGCGCCTACGTGCTGGCCGGCGGCGCCCGCTGCTACGTGGCCCTCAAGGCCCTCGGTGACCCGCCGCCCCGCAGCGCCCGCGACGTGCTCGAGCGGGGCGAGGTGCGCGACTTCGTCGTCCTGGCCTTCGACACGCCCCGCCGCGGCATCGACCTCATCGTGCCCGGCCTACCCAACACGCCGGCGCCGCCCAGCGCGGAGGAGGCCAGCCCGAAGGCCGCGTCGGCCCGACGGGCGGCCACCCAGAAGGCCACCGAGGGCGCCCCCCGCACCGGCGCGGCACCCCTCAAGAGCCAGCGGGGCGGCGACGGCGTCCAGGACACGGCGCCCGCCACCAAGAAGAAGGGCGGCATCGCCGAGGCCGCCAAGAAGCTCATCGGCCGCAAGAAGTAGGAGCCTGGGGGCTACCCCCGCGACGGAGCGGGTCCTGTCACCGGTCCGGTATCCAGGACCGCCGCCAAAAACCAGAACCGGCGGCGGCTCCTGGACCCTCCGGACCGGCGCCACCCGCTCCGTCGCTACCCCGTTTGTCAGGCGAGAGGCTGCGCCTCTCGCAAAACGGCGCCGGTGGCAATCTCAGGCCGAAGCAGGCGTCAGGTGCGGGAGTCGATAGACAAGAGGGTCATGTCTGCTTCGAGCGCCCAGTTCATCTTCACCATGCGCAAGGTCAGCCGGTTCTACCCGCCCGATCGCGAGGTGCTGAAGGACATCACCCTCGCCTTCTACCCGGGCGCCAAGATCGGCGTCATCGGGCCCAACGGGTCGGGCAAGTCGTCGCTGCTGCGCATCATGGCCGGCCTCGACGAGGACTTCACCGGCGACGCCAAGCTCACCCAGGGCTTCACCGTCGGCATGCTCGAGCAGGAGCCGCACCTCGACGAGAGCAAGGACGTCCAGGGCAACGTCATGGACGGCGTGGGCGAGACCGCCACGCTGCTGGCCCGCTACGACGCCGTGCTGGCCGGCTGGGCCGACCCGGACGCCGACTACGAGAAGCTGGGCGCCGAGCAGGCCGACCTCGAGGCCAAGATCGAGGCCGCCGGCGCCTGGGACCTCCAGCGCACCATCGAGATCGCCATGGACGCCCTGCGCCTGCCCCCCGGCGACGCCGACGTCTCCACGCTCTCCGGCGGCGAGAAGCGCCGCGTCGCGCTCTGCCGCCTGCTGCTCTCCCGGCCGGACCTGCTGCTCCTCGACGAGCCCACCAACCACCTCGACGCCGAGTCGGTGGCGTGGCTCGAGCGCACCCTCCAGGACTACAGCGGCACCGTCGTGGCCATCACCCACGATCGCTACTTCCTCGACAACGTGGCCGGCTGGATCCTCGAGCTGGACCGCGGCCGTGGCCACCCGTTCGAGGGCAACTACAGCTCGTGGCTCGAGCAGCGCCGTGAGCGCCTCGCCCAGGAGGACAAGGCCGACTCGGCCCGGGCCAAGACCCTCGAGCGCGAGCTGGAATGGGTGCGCATGGGGGCCAAGGCTCGCCAGGCCAAGGGCAAGGCCCGCCTCGCCGCCTACGACAAGCTCCTGGCCGAGGCCAAAGCCGCCGACGGCCGGGCCAGCGAGCTCGAGATCTCGATCCCTTCGGGCCAGCGCCTGGGCGACCTGGTCATCCAAGCCGACCACCTGGCCAAAGGCTTCGACGACCACCTGCTCGTCGAGGACCTGTCGTTCTCGCTGCCGCCCGCCGGCATCGTCGGCGTCATCGGCCCCAACGGCGCCGGCAAGACCACGCTGTTCCGCATGATCGTGGCCGCCGCCGAGGGGGACGCCGAAGGCCCCACCGCACCCGACGCCGGCGCCCTCACCATCGGCCCCACCGTCGATCTCGCCTACGTCGACCAGTCCCGCTCCTCCCTCGACCCCGAGGCCACCGTCTACGAGGAGATCACCGGCGGCCTCGACGAGGTCACCGTCGGCGGCCGGGTCGTCAACGGCCGTGCCTATGTGGCGTCGTTCAACTTCAAGGGCTCCGACCAACAGAAGAAGGTCGGCACCCTGTCGGGCGGCGAGCGCAACCGCGTGCACCTCGCCAAGGTGCTGAAGACCGGCGGCAACGTGCTGTTGCTCGACGAGCCCACCAACGATCTCGACGTCGACACCCTGCGGGCCCTCGAAGGGGGCCTCGAGTCGTTCCCCGGCTGCGCGGTGATCATCAGCCACGACCGCTGGTTCCTCGACCGGGTGGCCACCCACGTGCTGGCCTTCGAGGGGGACTCCCAGGTCCGCTGGTTCGAGGGCAACTTCACCGAATACGAGGCCTTCCGCAAGAAGGAGCTCGGCGCCGAGGCCGACCAGCCCCACCGCATCAAGTACAAGCCCCTCGTCCGCGGCTGAGCCCACCGGGCCGGCCCGCATCCGCGAACTCGAGGCAATGGCCCCCGGAATCCAGGGGGCATTGCCTCGAGAACGGCATCCGGAAGCGATGCGGCAGCGCCGATCCGGAGCCGACGGCATCACCCGGATCCTCAGACCAGCCCGAGAACGGCCGACGGGAAGGGCATGGCTCCCAAGACCGCCACCCGGCCTCGGGCAGCGGAGGCCAAGGCCCCCGCCGGCCGAAGCACCCCCCGCTCCTCGCCGGCCAAGACCAGGGCGAAGCGCCGCACGGCCACGCGCTGGACCAGCCGAGCGGTGCTGCGGGCCATCGAGCCAGGCAGCTCCGTCACCTGTCGCGAGTGCGGTGAGCCCGTGAAGTTCCGGGCCAAGGTCCGCCTCCAGCAGGTGATCTGCAACGTGTACGTGAAGGGCGTGTGGGACCGGGTCGAGCACTACCACGCCGAGTGCTACGAGTCCGCCGGCCAGCCCCACGGTGAGGCCGCGGCGCCCGCCCCTACGCCTCCCCGCCGGGCGCCGGCAGCGTCCTGAGGCGCTCGGCCAGGGCCAGCTCCAGGGGTTCGACCAGCTCGAAGCGGTCGTCCACCGGGCCGGTGACGGTCAGCGTGGACACGTAGGGGCCGTCGACGACCATCAGCAGGATCGAGTCGTCCCGGCCGAGCCGGTTCTCGGCCCGCACCAGGTAGGCAGCGGCGTCGGCGCCGAGGTCCGGCAGGGGCACCGGGCCGACGATGCGACGGGTGATCTCGCCCCCGTTGGGGTCGGGCTGGGTCCACGGCTCGGTGCACGTGCGGCCCAGGGCGGCGAAGCGCTGCCCGAGGGCGGTGGCCTGCGGCTCGGGCAGGGCCGTGATGGTCTGCGTGACCGCGTACCGGTCCACCCGGAACTGCGAGAAGCGGCCCCGGTCGGCCCCCACATCGGCGCGGATGTCCTGCCCGCACACCTTGATGCGCTGACCGGGGCCGACGGCCCCGAAGTCGGCTCCCACCAGGATGGGCTCCACGGCCTCGGGGTCGGGGAAGTCCCGCGCTCGCAGGAGCGCCGGGGTGAGGTCGAGGTCGGCCAGCTCCTCGGCGGTGGCGGTGGCCGTGGTGGGCCCGGCAGCGGCCACCGCGGTCCCGGCAGCCGCTCCGGTGCCATCCCCATCGCCGCCGCACGCCGCCGCAGCGGCCAGCAGCACGCTCATCACCACCAGGGCGCCCAGGCGCCGGGTGGTGAAGGGTCCAGGCGGAGCGGGGCGCACGGACAGGTCAGGCCGGCGAACCGGTGCGGTGCAACAGGTCGAGCACGAGCTGCGCCTGCGCGGCGGGGTCGCCGTCGGCGGGGGTCAGCTCGAGATCGGGCGTGACGGGCGCCTCGTAGGGGTCGTCGATGCCGGTGAAGCCGGTGATCTCGCCGGCCCGCGCCTTGGCGTAGAGACCCTTCGGGTCCCGGGCCTCGCACTCCTCGATGGGGGTGTTCACGAAGACCTCGTAGAACGGGACCCCGGCGGCCTCGTGGGCGGCCCGGGAGCGGTCGCGGTCAGCCCGGTAGGGGCTGATGAGCGGCACCAGGGCGACGACGCCGGCATCGGCGAAGAGCCGGGCCACCTCGCCGACGCGACGGACGTTCTCGGACCGGTCGTCGGCGCTGAAGCCGAGGTCGCCGTTGAGGCCGTGCCGAAGGTTGTCGCCGTCCAGCAGGTACGCGGGGGCGCCGGCTTCGAGCAGGCGACGCTCGACGGCCACCGCCACGGTGGACTTGCCGGAACCAGAGAGTCCGGTGAACCAGAGCGTCGCTCCCCGCACCCCGAGCGCGGCCCAGCGATCGGCCCGTGGCAGGTCGGACTGGTGCCACACCACGTTCTCGCTGGCCATGGTCAGACGCTAGGCGGCCGGACGGCCGGCGGCGGCGCGCCGGACGGCCCGGTGGCCGGGGACGCCACGGACGACGTGCACGGGCTCAGCTGGTGGGGCCGAGGATCATGCCCGCGCCCACCGTCTCGTTCGTGGCCTCGTCGATGAGGATGAAGCTGCCGGTGGTGCGGTTGCGCCGGTACTCGTCGTAGAACAGCGGCGCCGTGGTGCGGAGGCTCACCCGGCCGATCTCGTTGAGGGTGAGCTCGCTCGCCGCCTCGTCGCGGTGCAGCGTGTTGATGTCGAGGCGGTAGTGCAGGTCCTTGACGAGGGCGCGCACCGAGCGGGTGGTGTGCTTCAGGGCGAGCTTGGCCCCCGGCGCCAGGATGGACGACTCGGACATCCAGCAGATGGTGGCGTCGATGTCCTGCCCCGTCTCGGGGCGGTTCTGGGGGCGGCAGATCATGTCGCCGCGCGAGATGTCGATCTCGTCCTCCAGCAGCACCGAGACGGCCATGGGGCTGAAGGCCTCGTCGACCGGTCCGTCGAAGGTGTCGATGCGCGCCACCTTGGTGGCGAAGCCCGACGGCAGGGCCACCACGTCGTCGCCGGGCTTGAGCACCCCGCCCGCCAGCGTGCCGGCGTAGCCGCGGTAGTCGTGGAACTCGTCGCTCTTCGGGCGCAGCACGTACTGGACGGGCAGGCGCACGTCCTGGAGGTTGCGGTCGGACGCGATGTGCACCTCCTCCAGGTGGTGCAGCAGCGACGTGCCCTCGTACCAGGGCATGTTGGCCGAGCGGTCGACGACGTTGTCCCCGTTCAGCGCGGAGATGGGGATGAAGGTGAGGTCGCTGATGTCGAGGCGGGCGGCGAACTCGCGGAACTCGTCCTTGATGCGCTCGAAGACGGCCTGGTCGTAGTCGACGAGGTCCATCTTGTTGACGCACAGCACGAGGTGCGGAATGCGCAGCAGCGACGCGATGAAGGCGTGGCGGCGGGACTGCTCGAGGATGCCCTTGCGGGCGTCGATCAGCACCAGCGCCAGGTTCGCGGTGGACGCGCCGGTGACCATGTTGCGCGTGTACTGCAGGTGCCCGGGGGTGTCCGCGATGATGAACTTGCGGCGGGGGGTGGCGAAGTAGCGGTAGGCCACGTCGATGGTGATGCCCTGCTCGCGCTCGGCCCGCAGGCCGTCGGTGAGCAGGGCGAGATCGACGTAGGTGTCGCCCCGGTCCCGGCTGGTGCGCTCGACCGCCTCGAGCTGGTCCTCGAAGATGGCCTTCGAGTCGTAGAGGAGGCGGCCGATGAGGGTGGACTTGCCGTCGTCGACGGAGCCCGCGGTGGCGAGTCGGAGGAGTTCCATGTCTAGAAGTACCCCTCGCGCTTGCGGTCTTCCATGGCGGCCTCGGAGACCCGGTCGTCGGCGCGGGTGGCGCCGCGCTCGGTGATACGGGTGGCGGCCACCTCGGCGATCACCTTGTCGATGGTGTCGGCGCTGGACTCGACCGCACCCGTGCACGAGGCGTCGCCGACGGTGCGATAGCGGACGACCATCTCGAACGGCTCCTCGTCCTCGGCGAGCGTGACGTAGGGGCCGACGGCCAGCAGCATGCCGTCGCGGCGGAACACCTCGCGGCGATGCGCGTAGTAGATCTCGGGGATCTCGATGCCCTCTTCGGCGATGTACTGCCAGATGTCGAGCTCGGTCCAGTTCGACAGCGGGAAGACCCGGATGTGCTCACCCTTGCGGTGTCGGCCGTTGTAGAGGTTCCACAGCTCGGGGCGCTGGTTCTTCGGGTCCCACTGGCCGAAGTCGTCCCGGAACGAGAACACCCGCTCCTTGGCCCTGGCCTTCTCCTCGTCGCGGCGCGCCCCGCCGAAGGCGGCGTCGAACTCGTGGGTCTCGATGGCGTCGAGCAGGGTGGTGGTCTGGAGGCGGTTGCGCGAAGCGCGGGGGCCGGTCTCCTCACGGACCCGACCGGAGTCGATCGACTCCTGCACGGAGGCCACCACGAGGCGGGCGCCGAGCTCGGCGACCCGCTTGTCCCGGAAGGCGATCACCTCGTCGAAGTTGTGGCCGGTGTCGACGTGCATCACCGGGAAGGGCAGGGGGCACGGCCAGAACGCCTTCTCCGCCAGGCGGAGCATGACGATCGAGTCCTTGCCACCCGAGAACAGCAGGACGGGGCGCTCGAATTCGGCGCCGACCTCCCGCATGATGTGGATGGCCTCGGCCTCGAGGGCGCGCAGGTGGGAGAGCTCGTAGTGCATGCGGGGGCACAGCCTAATCTGAGGGCCGGAATTCCTGACCAACGCGATGGGGATTCACGACCGCGCCATCGGGCCGAGCAGAGGGGCTGATGAACCGGATGGCAACGACGGCCCCGCGGATCCCTACGCTGCGCAGCGGAGCGGAGCAGCCGCACCGATGAACCGGATGGCGAAGCCGTCCCGACGAAGGACCGTACGCTGCGCAGCGGAGCGGAGCAGCCGCACCGATGAACCGGATGGCGAAGCCGTCCCGACGAAGGAGGGACATAGCCAACATGCCTGCTACCGCCGCTGACCACGCCCTCGCCCACCGGTTGGCCACCGAGGCGGGCGAGCTGCTCGTCGCCCTGCGCGACCGGCTCACCGCCGCCGGAGAGACGCCGGCCGCGCTCAAGGCCGAGGGCGACCGCCAGGCGCACGAGCTGCTCATGGCCGGCCTGGCCGACGCCGCCCCCGCCGATGCCGTGCTCTCTGAGGAGGGAAAGGACGATCACGCCCGGCTCTCGGCTTCCCGGGTCTGGATCGTCGACCCCCTCGACGGCACCCGGGAGTTCAGCGAGGTGCCCCGGACCGACTGGGCCGTGCACGTGGCGCTCGTCGAAGGCGGCAGCCCCATCGCCGGGGCCGTGGCCCTGCCGGCGCAGGGCGTCACCCTCAGCACCGAGGTGCCGCCCCCGCTCGCCCCTGCCGTGGACGGTCCCCCTCGCCTCGTGGTGAGCCGTACCCGTCCGCCGGCGGCGGCGCAGCAGCTCGCCGAGGCCCTCGACGGCGTGCTCGTGGAGATGGGCTCGGCCGGGGCCAAGGCCATGGCCGTGGTCCAGGGCGAGGTCGACATCTACGCCCACTCGGGCGGCCAGTACGAGTGGGACTCGTGCGCCCCGGTGGCCGTCGCCGCCGCCGCCGGGCTGCACACCTCGCGGCTCGACGGGTCGCCCCTCCTCTACAACCAGGAAGACGTGTACCTGCCCGACCTGCTCATCTGCCGCCCCGAACTGGCCGAGCGCGCCCTCACCATCCTCAACTCCTGATCGCTGCGCCTTCCCTCGTTCTGCCAGCACCAGCCTGTTCTGCAGAACAGGCTGGTGCTGGCAGAACGGGAGGATCGGACTGGGTGCCGGCGTCAGGCGCCGGCGGCCACGGAGAAGGTGACGGTGCGGGCCACGAGGTCGGCGGCGTCGAGGCGGAGGCGCACTTCGGAGCCGGGTGCCATCGACGGGTCCTCCACCGAGGCGAGGACGGCCGGCTCGCGCAGCTGCACGGTGGCCCGGCCCCGGCCGGCACTGGTGACCACCGCGGGGAACTCCTCGCCGACGCGGGGAGCGAGGACGGCGGCCTCGAGGAAGTCGACCACGGCCCGCTCCAGCGCCCGCTCGTGACGGTGCGCCGCGTCCATCACCTCGGGGAGAACCGGGAGCGCGTCGAGCACCCAGGCCGGCGGACGCGCTCCCGCCTCCGCGGCGAGCACCACCTCGTTCGCGAATCGATCGGCGAGGCGGCGCAGCGGGGCGGTGACGTGGGCGTATGGCGCGGCGATGGCGGCGTGCAGCGGCTGCTCGGGCGTCGCACCGTCGAAGGCGGCGTAGGACGCGCCCCGCAGCACCCGGGCCGACTGCGTCATCAGGGCGGCGTGAGCGGGCACGTGTGGATCGAGGCCTCGCACGAACTCGGGGTACGAGCGGTCGGCGGGCCAGTCCACGCCCAGGGCACGGGCGCTCTCGCGCAGCGAGTCGAACACCTCGGGCCCCGCCGGCGGAAGGGTGCGCACGATCCCCACGCCGGCGTCGAGCATGAGTTCGGCGGCAGCCATGCCCGTGAGCAGCGAGATCTGCTCGTTCCACCCCTCGGCCGGCAGGGGCCCGTCGTAGCGCAGGGCGAAGGTGCCGTCGGCCTCCCGCTCGACGGCCTGCGAGGGCAGGTTCAGGCTCACGCCGCCCCGGTCCCGCTCCCGCTCCTCACGGAGGAGCCCGACCTCCCGCAGCAACAGCAGGGCCGGCGCCGCCGAGCCGTCGTCGACCGCGGCCTGCACCGACCGGTAGTCCAGCTGGCGACGACTGCGGACCGTCGCGCGCGCCACGCCCACGTCCACCGGCACGCCGCGCTGATCGAGGTCCAGGGTCCACAGGACCGCAGGCCGATCGACCTCGGGCAGCAGGCTGCCCGCCCCCTCCGCCAACGCCGGCGGGTAGAGCGGGGCCCGGCCGTCAGGCAGGTAGAGGGTGACCCCTCGGGCACGGCTCTCGCCGTCGAGGGCCCCGCCGGGGGCGACGAAGGCGGCCACGTCGGCGATGGCGTAGTGCACGCGGTAGCCGCTCCCCCGCCGCTCGGCGCCGTACGCCTGGTCGAGGTCCCGGCTTCCGGGAGGGTCGACGGTCACCAGCTCGAGGTCCCGGCGATCGACGCGGGACGCACCCTCGCCCGGGGCGCGCGCGGCGGCCGTTTCGGCCGCGGCCTCGACGGCGACGGGGAACGAGGCCGGGACGTCCAGCTCGGCCCGGATGGCCGCGAGGCCCGCGGCGAACTCCGCCGGCGTCGTGTGGGGGAGGTGGAGCCGGGGCACGCAGGTCAGCGCCGAGGTGCGGTGAAGCTCAGCTGGGCGGGTTGATGACGGGCCCGCCCGCCGGGAACCCGGCCGTGGGCCCGCCGCCGCTCAGATCGTCGAGCGAGCCCGCGGGAGGCACCGGCTGCACCTGGTCGGGACCCCCGCCCCCACCCTTCACCCGCCGCAGAATGCGGGCGATGAGGATGATCAGGAAGAAGAGGGCGAACAGGACGACGACCGTCTCGACGAAGACGATGCCCATCACCGTGAACTGGCTCTGGGCATCGATGGCGCCGCGGTCGTTGTAGCACTGGAGCTCCCACTCGATGTAGGTCTCGCCGGGCACCGGGTTGCTCGAGGTGATGTCGACGTAGCTGTGGTCGAACGGTGCCTCGCAGAGGAACGGGGCGCTGAGCCGGGCGAGGCCGGGGAACATCGCCACGCCGGCGCTGGCCACCATCAGGGCCACGAACACGATGACGATGGTGAGACAGCCGAGGCTGGCCAGGAAGGTGCCCTTGGCGCTGCGCTTCGGCTCGACCGCACCGGGCGAGGTGAGCCCCTGCGCGCGGGTGCGCAGACGTCCGGTCGGCGGCAGGGCCCCGAGGCTGACGCCCCCGGTCCCCAACCCCGAGGTGATCACCGTCGACGGCGCCTGGTGCACCGAGGTGCTGCCCGGGGGCGGGGGCGCCACGGCCGAGCCCCCGGCGCCGGCCGCTCCGGCGACCGCGCCCGTGGTCCCGGCCGCGACCTCGCTGAACGAGGGTGGAGTGGGCGGCGAGAGGGTGGGGTCGTACGGCGAGCTGGTGGCCGGGCCGGCGGCGGTGTCGCCGGTGCCGACCGGCGCTTCCGGCGGCGTGTAGGTGCCCGTGGACTCGCGGATGAGGCGGGTCTTGGCGTCCTCGAACTCCTCGTCGGAGAGTTGCCCGGACGCGTGGAGGTCGCTCAGCCGGTTGAGGTCGTCGACGAGGCCCATTGGGCGCGATGCTAATCAGTACCCATGGACCTCAAGGTGGTGCGCTACGACGTCGACAGCGGCGTGGCCACCGTGACCCTCGACCGACCGCACCGCCTCAACGCGTGGACCGGCCGCATGCACGAGGAGTACCGCTGGGTGCTGGCGCAGGCCGAGGACGACCCGGCCGTGCGGGCCATCGTGGTCACCGGCGCCGGACGCGGGTTCTGCGCCGGAGCCGACGCCGCCGCGCTCGACGGCCACGTCGCCGCCGGCGCCTACGACAGCGGGGTCCGATCCCCCTTGGCCGAGCCCGGTTACGGCGTGCGCCCCGAGTTCGACCACGCCTTCGCCTTCCACTACGGCATGGCCACGCCCGTGATCGCCGCGATCAACGGCCCCGCGGCCGGCGTCGGCCTGGTGCTCGCCTGCTTCGCCGACCTGCGCTTCGCGGCGGCCGACGCCAAGCTCACGACTGCGTCGGGGCGACTCGGCCTGCCCGCCGAGTACGGCCTGTCGTGGGTGCTGCCCCGGCTCGTGGGCGTGGGCCACGCCACCGACCTGCTCCTGTCGAGCCGGGTGGTACTGGGCGACGAGGCCGAGCGGATGGGGCTCGTCAACCGGGCGGTGCCGGGCGACGAGCTCCTCGACGTGACCTACGACTACGCCCGGCGGCTGGCCACCGAGGTCTCCCCGCGGGCGACGGCGACGGCCAAGCGCCAGATCTACACCGACCTGCACGGCGACGTGGGCACCGCCGTGGAACGAGCAGAGGAGCTCTTGGAGCAGATGGTGACCGAACCCGACTTCGCCGCAGGAGTCGCAGCACTCCGCCGGAAGCAGCGGCCGACCTTCGCGCACCGGACCCCGTCGTGAGGCCCCGCACGGCAGGGATGCTCCTCGCCGGCGCCGTACTCGCCGGCACCCTCACCGGGTGCTCGAGCAGCGACGACGGCAGCGCCGGAGGCTCGGCGCCGACCGGAGCCGATTCCGAGGCCCACCAGGCGGCCTCCGGCGTGTGCAGGATCCTGGTCGCGTTCGATCGCACGGTCGCGCTCGAGGTCAACGAGGCGTCCCGCCAGATCACCTCCGAGACCGACCCTGCGGAGGCGAGAGCGCTGCTTCTGGAAGCCACCGACGACATCCGCAGCGCCGCCGAGTTCCTCCCCGAGCGCTACGCCGCCCTCCAGGTCGACGACCGGGGTGACCTCGGCCGACTGGTCGCCGATGCCTCCGCCGCCACGGCCGCGGTCGACGAGCAGCTCGACCGCATCACCGCCGAGCTGACCGACGGCCTCCCCGACGAGGGGCCCCGCGAGATCCTCTCCGCCGTGTTCATCGACATGGAGAAGGTGCAGTCGCTGGCCCAGCCCGACCAGGGCGACTACTCCGATGCCGCCCTCGTCGAGCAGCTCGACACCCTCGACGCCTGCGAGCACACCATCAGCCGGTAGGCGACCGGAGCGACCGCCGCCACCGCAGCGACCCGATGATGCCTCAGGAGCTGGTCAGGACGTTGCCGTCCTGGTCGGCCACCACGGCGCCGTTCTGGCCCCGCGGGGTCGACACGAACACCGTGATGAGGGTCGGGCTGCCCGCCGGGCGCTGCACGCTCACGCTGCTGGTGATGTCGCCCTGCACCCCGGTGAGGCTCGGCGCGTCGGCCACCAGACCGGGGATGGCGGACAGATCGACCTGGTTGACCGCGAAGAGCCGGGCGTCGAGGTCGATCCCGGCGACGTCCTTCTCACCGCTCTCGGTCACCCCCTCGCCCACGTTCCAGTTGTAGACGAGGACCCTGGTGGGATCGTCGGGGTCCTGGGCCTCGAGGTAGACGGAGTCCGCGTAGACCGCGAGCTCGAGGGCCTTCACCCGCTCGGTGCCGACCGCCGACTCGAGGTCGGCGACGGCCACCTCGGGGCCGTCCACCAGGAGATCGACGTCGGCGTCGGCACCACCGGACCCACCGTTGCCCCCGCCCTGCTCGTCGGGTGCGACGAAGTCCTCCGGCGCCGTCCCCACGCCGACGCTGCACGCGGCGGCGACGAGCGCCACGGAGAGGCCGAGCAGGAGCAGGCGGGGTGCGGATCGGCGGGACATGGCGACGATCAGCGTAGGTCGCCGCCGTGGAGCTCACGGCGCACCTCGTCGGTGTGCTCTCCGAGGGCCGGGACAGGCCCAGGGTGGCGCGCCCCGTCGTCGGCGGAGAACGAGATCGGGGTGGCCACGGCCCGGTGCGGGGGGCCGAACGCCCCTCCGGGCACGTCGACGAACGCGCCGGCGGCGATTGCCTGCGGGTCCTCCAGCACCTCGGCCGGGGTGTTGGCCGGCGCCCACCACACGTCGTGGCGGTCGAAGCGCTCGATCCACTCGTCCCAGGTGGCGCCGGCGAAGACCTCGTCGAGGGCGGCGATGCACTCGCCGGGGTGGTGCCGGCGGGCCCGGGCGGTGGCGAAACGCTCGTCCCCACCCAGGTCGGGCCGGTCGATGGCCGCGATCAGCTTCGGCCACAGCCGGTCCGACTCGACGCCGAGGAGCCAGAACCAGGCGCCGTCCGACCCCTGGTAGCAGTTGACCATCGGGTTCATGATCTCGGTGCGGGGCTGGGTGGGCGCCAACTTGTCGAAGCGCAGGCGGATGCCGAGGTCCCATCCCACGCAGTAGATGCCGGTGCGCAGGAGCGACGTCTCCACCAGTTGGCCGGTGCCCGTGCGCTCCCGTTGGAGGAGCGCGGCCAGGATGCCGCTGAGGATGGTGAGACCGGTGACGTGGTCGCCCATCCCTGCCCGGAGGTCGATGGGCGGTTGGTCGTCGGGCATCAGCGAGCGGGCGATGCCGGTGCGGGCCCAGAAGGCGCCGACGTCGTAGCCGGCGCGATGGGCATCCGGGCCTTCGCGGCCGTAGCCGGTGACGCTGGCGTAGACGAGGCGGGGATTGGCGGCGAGCAGGTCGTCGGCGCCGAGTCCGAGGCGGTCGACGGCCTCGGGTCGGAGGTTGGTGAGGAAGACGTCGGCCGTGGCCACCAGCGCACGGGCGTCGGCCCGGCCCTCCTCGGTCGTGAGGTCGAACACGACGCTGCGCTTGCCGCGGTTGTCGAGGTCGAACGGCGGGCTCTCGGTCTGACCGTGCCCCGCGAGCACCGCGAACAGGCGTCGCATCGGGTCACCGGCCGGCGCCTCGACCTTGATGACGTCGGCGCCCCAGTCGGCCAGCAGCCCGCCGGCGCTCGGGCCCGCCACCCAGACACCGAGCTCGACGACGCGGAATCCCTCGAGGGTCATGCCAGCGTCACCGTGCCCGCGGTGCCGTCGACGGTGAGCAGCGCGCCGTCGGGGATCCGGCGGGTGGCCCCCGTGACCGACACGACACACGGGATGCCGAGCTCCCGGCTCACGATGATGGCGTGGCTCATCTGGGCGCCGACGTCCACGACCACCGCCGAGGCGGCCACGAACAGCGGCGTCCACGACGGGTCCGTGATCGGCGCGACGAGGACGTCGCCGGGCGCCAACGCACCCGGGTCGGCCGGGTCGAGGATGACCCTGGCCACTCCCGTCGCCTGACCCGGACAGCCGGAGATCCCCGTGAGCACGTCGCCCGCCGCCGCGGGCGCCTCGTGGTGCGCACCCCGACGCTCCCAGGTCTCGACCGGCGGCTGCTCGCCGGCGAACACGAACGGTGGCTCGAGGGCGGCGAGCTCGTCGTAGCGGGCCCGCCGCTCGCGGAGGGTCGCGGTCAAGCCGGCGGGATCGGCGAGGAAGTCGTCCAGCTCGTCGGCCAGCAGCATCCCGAAGTCGTCGAGTTGGCCGAAGTGGCCCGCCGCCACCATCCGTCGGCCCAGCTCGTGCAGGGCCACCCGCGTCTCGTGGATGAAGCGCACGGCGTTGGTCTTCGAGCGCTCGCGGGCCGGGAAGAAGAGCGCGGCCGACGCGAGCGCCTGCTGGAACTGCTCGAGCGCCTCGGGCTGATCGACCAGGAGGGCCGCCACCTCTGCCGCCACTGCCTCGCGGTCGGCCACCCGCTCGGCGTGGTGGCCGTCCGGCGCCTCACCGTCCGCCAGCAGGCGCATGCGGTCGATGGCGGCGAGCGCCAGCTCCGGACGCGTCTCCCAGGTGTGCGACGTGGTGTCCCACTCGTTGGGGCCGCGGGAGCCGTGCTCGCGGAGGAAGGCCGCGAGCGAGCCGAGGAAGGTGTCGACCTCGCCGTCGCCCCGCGCGCCCTCGAGGCGGTCGAGCAAGCCGGGGACGCCGGCCTCGAACTCGGCGGTGAGGACGTCGGATCGGGCCACCCGCCGGCCCAGCTCCCACAGCGCGAACGACGGCGCCGCCGACTCGACGTCGCCGAGGCCGGCCACGAGGCGCATCGCCAGCGAGGGATCACCGACGGCCTCGCACACCTGGGTGATGATCCCCAGGGGGATCTGCACCGCGGTCGAGATGTAGATGTGCTGGCCGAAGAGCTGGCGGAAGTGGGCGTCGTACAGGCGGCGCACGTAGGCGACGAGCTCGACGTCGCTCATCGCGGCGAGGTCGGGGCGGTCCTCGCGCAGTTGCTTGGTCAGGGCCTCCTCCGCGGCCAGCTCGGGCAGCTCCGTCGCGGTCATGATCCAGATCAACCATTCGAACGCCGCCGTGGCCCGGTCGGGATCGTCGTCGCCCGGCTGCGGCTCGTAGGGCGGGATCCCCGGCTGGGAGCCGTACAGCGCGAGGTCGATCATCTCGGGGGTCATGCCCGGCACCCGCACGCCGGAGATCCGGTTGATGGAGACGTTCAGGTAGCAGTACCCGCCGAAGATCCCGATGATCTCGTTGTGGTCGGGATCGAACTCGTCCTCGGTGAAGATCCCCGAGCGCACGAGGGCGTCCCGCCAACCGGGCTCGCTGTAGGGCGTGATCGCGAACGAGGCGGAGAAGGGGGTCACCGGGTCGGGGAAGACCTCGCCGACGTTGCCCCGCGTGTAGACGGGATACCGGACGCTCGGCTCGTCGTCGACGATCCACCGCTCAGCCATTGCCGTCCCCCTGCGTCGCTCCCGATGGGCCTCGGGATCGTAACCCCGCCCGGTTCGTGGGGACGGCCGGCGGGATGCCACCCTGAGGACGTGCCCGCGCCCGCCGACCTCGACCAGGCCGCGTTCAGCGACCACCCACCATGGGTGCTCACGGATCTCCACGCCCTCCGCTGGCGCCGGGGCCTGGACCTGGTGCGCGAGGTCAGCCGGCGAGAGGTGCCCGAGCTGGTCGACCCGGGTCATCTGCCGCCGCTCGGCCGCCTCCTCCGCGTCCTGCGCCACCTCGGTCTCGCCCTGGCGTGGTGGGCGCTACGGGAGCGCCCTCGCGGCGGCAGCGCCTCGCGCGCCGGGATCTCCCGGCGCCTCCGGGTCGCGGCCGAGCGCCTCGGGCCCACCTACATCAAGCTCGGGCAGATCATCTCGTCGGGCGAGGGCATCTTCCCGGCCGAGCTGGTCGAGGAGTTCAAGAAGTGCCGGGACCGCGTCCCCGCCGAGCCCTTCGCCGTCGTGCGCGCCGTGGTCGAGGGCGAGCTCGGACAACGCCTCGAGGACGTGTTCTCGTCGTTCGACCGCGAGCCCATCGCGGCGGCGTCGATCGCCCAGGTGCACGGCGCCGTTCTCCGCACCGGCGAGTCCGTGGTGGTCAAGGTGCAGCGCCCGTCCGTGGGCCGTCTGGTCCACGACGACCTCCGGGTGATGGCGTGGGTGGCCCCGTACCTGGTGGGCCGCATCCCCATCGCATCGCTGGCGAACCCGCCCGCCCTGGTCGAGCTCTTCGCCGAGACCATCAACGAGGAGCTCGACTTCCGGCTCGAGGCCGAGAACATGCTCGACGTCGCCCAGTCGCTCGCCGCCCTCGGCCAGCGGGGCTACGTCATACCTCGCCCCCACCCCGAGCTCGTCACCCGGCGCATCCTCGTGATGGAGCGCCTCGACGGCTTCGCCTTCGACGATGTGGCCGGCATGGTCGAGGCCGGGGTGGACACCTACGCCATCGTCCGCACCGGGATGATCGCCTTCATGGAAGGCGCCATGATGCACGGCGTCTTCCACGGGGACCTGCACGGCGGCAACCTCCGCGTCCTCCCCGACGGCCGCACCGCGCTGCTCGACTTCGGCATCACCGGCCGCCTCGACGAGCCCCGTCGCCTCGCCTTCCTGCGCCTGCTCATGGGCGCCACCATGAACGACATCCCCGGGCAGCTCGCCGCGCTGCGCGACCTCGGCGCCCTCCCGCTCGACACCGACCTCGAGGCCGTCATCGCCGACCTCGGGCTCGACCGCCCTCCGATCGACCCGACGACGCTGACCCCCGACGAGATGGTCGCCGAGATCCAGCAGATCATGAAGGGGCTCCTCGCCTACGGGGCCCGGCTCCCGAAGGAGCTCATGCTGTTCGTGAAGAACATGGTGTTCCTGGACGGGGCCATCGCCACCCTCGCCCCCGACCTCGACCTCTTCGCCGAGATCGCACACCTCGCCCTCTACTTCGCCCAGACCCACGGCGAGCGCATCGCCGCCGACGTGGGGATCGACCCCCGGTCCTACGAGATCGACCTCGAAGGGGTGAAGGCCAGCTTCGGTGTGGATCCCAGCACCGAGGGCCTGACCTACGCCGAGCTCCAGGCCCGCCGCGAGGTCATCCGCAGCCGCTTCGCCCGCCGCGAGTCGAAGCTCGGCGTCTTCCGGCGCTAGCGCTCGGCGCCGCCGACCCGGCCCTGCCCGTTCTGGCGCCAGCCTGCGTGGGGTGACCGTCTCGCCGGCGGGTCAGCGGTCGGTGGCCAGCGCGTCGGCGAGCTCGGAGCGCCCGGCCACGCCGAGCTTGTCGTAGATACGGGCCAGGTGGTTGTCCACCGTGCGGATGGACACCACCAGGCGCTCGGCGATCTGGCGGCTGGACAGGCCTTCGGCCCCGAGCAGGGCGATCTCGCGCTCACGCTTGGTGAGGGGGACGACGGCGTCGGCCTGCACGAGGCCCGGCGTGGTGACCCCCTCGCAGCGTGCGGCGAGCTCCTGGGAACGCCGGACGCAGGCCGCCGCACGGCGGCCGTCCCCGGCCGCACGGCAGGCGTCGGCCGCGGCCACCATCGCCTCTGCCGCGGCGATGACCAGGCCACGGGGCTCGAGCAGGTCGGCGGCCGCGGTGAGAGTGTCCGCGTCCCCGGCGACCAAAGCCTCGATGTGCGCCAAGCGAGCCGTCGAAGAGGAGCCCGCCACCTCCGCGGCGACCGCCCGGGCCCGGTCGACCACCTCGTCGGGCTCGCCGAGGCGGGCCAGGTCGTGGAGGGCCGGGAGCTCGCGGGCAGGCTGACCGGCGTCCGCCGCGCTCGCCGCCGCGGCCCGGAGTCGGTCGAGCGCGGTCGCAAGGTCGTGCTCGGCCACGGCGAGCCACGCCTTCGCCCGGAGCAGGATGATCTCGGTGAACCCCGCCGGGTGGGGGCCGATCTCGTCCAGGGCCTCGAGGACGGCGTGCGCCGCTCCGGTGTCGCGGAGCAGTGCCTGTGCGAACAACTGGCCACCCAGGGCCCACCGGGTCATGCCGTCGTGGCGGTCACGGCGGAAGCGCGCCTCCGCCTCCCGGAACCGACGCACGGCGTCGTGGGCGTCGCCCGAGTCGAGGGCGATGAGCCCGAGGGCGAGGGCGAACTGCGAGCGTCCCACGTCGTCCTGGTCACGGAGGGCCTGGTCGAAGCCGATCTCGGCGCGCCGCCTGGCCTCGTCCACCTCGCCGGCCTCGAAGAGCGCGATGCACCTCGCCGCATCCATGAGCGAGACCTCGAAGATGCGGCCCTGCACGCCGAGAGCGGTGTGGGCGTCGATCCCCCGCTGCGCGAGCTCCGCCCCTTCCCCGGCCCGACCGAGCAGCTGCATGGCCAGCGTCCCCGCCAGGGCGGCGTGGTAGAAGGCCCGACCACCCGAGGCGGAGAATTGTTCGCCGGCCCTCGCCACTGCGTCCACGGCCCGGCCGGCGCTGGCCTCCACCACCGCGACCTGGCTGATCACGTAGTTCCGCGCCTCCTGCTCGGTCAGGCTCGCGGCGATGCTCTCGCCGACGGCGATGGCCGACTCGAGGTCACGCGCCCGCCAGAAGAGGTTGGCCACCCGCAGGCCGGCCATGCTCGCCTTGTCGTCGTCGCCCTCGGTCAGGTCGCTGAGCTGCGCGAGCACGCCCTCGACGCCGGCGGCGTCGCCCCGCTCGTTCATCGCACCGGCGAGGAGGTAGCCGGCGGCGAAGCTCGGCTCGGCCTCGAAGGCGGCGCGGGCCAGGCGCTCGGCGGTGGCGTAGTCGAAGGCATGGCCGGCCAGGGCCGCCCCGGCCACGAGGGCGTCGGGCTCGATCGTCCCCCCGCCGTCGAGGCGCCACAGAGCGACCCGCAGCACGTCGCCGGGACGGTCCGCGCCCACCCCCTCGACCGCGTCCGCCAACATCCGGCGGGCGCGACGCGAGCGGATCACCGGCGTGCGATCGCGGAGCACGTCGCCGTGGAGTGGGTGGGCGAGGCGCACCTCGACGTCGTTCCCGTCCTCGTTGATGGCCACGATCGACTTCCGCTCGAGGCGCTCGACGGCCGCAGTCACGCCGAGGCGGTCGATGACGGCCAGGTCGACGGGTTCGCCGAACGCCACCAACTCGAGGGCCTCGACCTCTTCGTCGTCGAGCCCGGCGACACGCACCTCGACCAGGTCACGAAGTCGCGCCGACGCCGAGACCTCTCCCACGATGCGCCAGAGGCCGGCGTCGTCCACCAGGGTGTGGGTCTCGAGCGCCGACAGGACGAGCTCGCGGAGGTACAGCACGTTGCCCTGGCTGGCGTCCCAGAGCTGGCGGACCGCGATGGCCTCGACCGGCGCACCGAGGGCCACCTCGAGCAGCACCTCGGTGGCGTCGGCGTCGAGCGTTTCCAGCTCGATGCGCTCGGCGAGGCCCTCCTTCCAGAGTGACGCGATGGGCTCGGGCACGAGCTCGCCGGTGCGGACGGTGGCCACGATGAACGCCGACCGGGCCGCCGCCAACTGCTGGAGCAGCACGGCAGAGGCGTCGTCGAGGTTGTGGGCGTCGTCCACGACGACCAGCAGGGGCCGGTCGCCGGCCAGGCGCGCGAGCCCCTCCTGGGCGTACTGGAGCAGGCCGAGGCCCGAGGCGGCGGCCTCGGGCATGGCCGGCAGGAGCGAGGCGAGGGCGCCGAGCGGGATGCTGGCGGCCGACCGGCTGGCGACGGCGAGCGCCGTCGCGTGGCCGGCGGCCTCGCCCACCGCCAGGCACTCCTTCGCCAGGCGGGTCTTGCCCACGCCGGCGGGCCCGACGAGGACGATTCCCGCCACCTCGCGCGCCTCCACGATGCGGCGGAGCCGGTCGAGCTCGGCCGCTCGGCCGGTGAGAGGCCAGATCACGCTCACGCCCACGCCCACATCATGTCCGTCGTCAGATCAGCGGGGCAGCCTTGAGCGCGTCGGCGAGGCCGGCCCGCCCGGCCACGCCGAGCTTGTCGTAGATGCGGGCGAGGTGGTTGTCGACCGTGCGCACCGAGACGAAGAGTTGGGCGGCGATGTCCTTGCTGGGCAGGCCTCGCGCCGCCAGGCCGGCGATCTCGGCCTCGCGCTTGGTGAGGGGTGTCGGGCCCTCGATCCGGGCCAGCCCGGGCGTCGCCGCCCCCTCGCACTCGCCACGGAGCTCGGACGCGCGACGGCGACATCCCGTGGACTCGCGGGCGTCCCCGGACCGCCGGTAGGCCTCGGCTGCCTCTTCGGCGGCCTCGGCCGCGGCCAGCGACGCGCCGCACGCGGCGAGGGCCTCGGCGGCGGCCTCGAGGGAGGCGCCGTCACCGGTGACGAGAGCGTCGACGTGGATCACGCGGGCGTCGGCGAGCGGACCGTCCACGATCTCGGCGAGCTCGTGCGCACGGCCCTGGGCCTCGGCGGCGCCACCGAGTCGAGCCAGGTCGTGGAGCGCGTCGAGCTCGTGGCCGAAGTGCCCCACGGCCCGATCCGATGCCGCCACGGCGGCCAGCCGCTCACGTGCACGCCGGAGGTCCCCCTCGGCCGCCTCCGTCCACGCCAGCGCCCGCTCGAGATCGGAGTCGTTGAGCCGGGCCGGGTGTGGGCCGACGGCGAGGACCTCGGCGTGGGCGGCGCGCGCGGCAGGAGCGTCGCCGGCGAGCGCGTGGGCGTAGACCTGTCCGATCAGGGCCCAGCGGTGCGCGCCGGGGTGGTTCACCGCGGCGAAGAGGGCGGCCGCCTCGCGCCACCAGCGCAGCGAGTCCACGACCCGCCCCCGGTCGAGGGTGCAGCGCCCGAGGGCGAGGCAGTGGAAGGCCCAGCCCGCGCCGTCACCCTCCCCCACGGCGATGGCGTAGCCCTCGTGCGCGAGCAGCTCGGCCTCGGGGATGCGGCCGAGCGCGGTCAATGCGAGTGCTCGTGCCACCTTGAGCAGCGAGGGCTCGTACATGCTCGGCATGCGCCCCCGGTGCGCCGCGAAGCCGCGACGGGCGAGGTCGACGGCCTGGTCGCCGCGCCCGAGCAGGGGCAGCCCCAGGCTGCCGGCGAGGGCGGCCTGGAGGAAGGCCCGCCCTTCATCCCGAGGGAAGAGGTCCTCGATGGTGGGCACGCCCACCTCGGCCTGACCAGCGGCGACGTCGTACAGGGCGAGCACTCCCCTGGCCTCCCCGATGAGCTCGGGGTCCTCGAGGTCGATGAGCAGGGTGTCCACGACCTTCACGGCCTGGTCGAACTGCCCGAGGTGCCAGAACAGGTTGAACGAGCGCAGCAGGGCGACCCGGGTGCGGTCGGGCTCCGAGGCGGCGAGGTGCTCGACTGCGGACAGCACCTCTTCCACCTCGGCGACCGCGCCGGAGGAGTAGAGGGCGTCGGCGAGGACGTGGCCCGCTTCGAAGCTGGGTGCCACCTCCCACGCGGCCCGGGCCAGACGCACGGCGATGTCGTAGTTGTTGGCGAAGGTGGCCTGGCGGGCGGCCTCGAGCAGCAGGTCGGGCCGGGCGCTGCCGCCGCCGTCCAGGCGCCACAGGGCCACCCGGAGCACGTCGCCGCGGCGCCGCACGCCGGCGGCCTCGACCTCGTCGGCGAGGGCCCGGCGCACCGAACGGGCCCGGAAGCGCGGGGTGCGCTCACGGAGGACATCGCCGTGCAGCGGGTGTGCGAGGCGGGCCTGGACCCGCCGGTCGTCGACCTCGGTGGCCAACAGCCCGCGGCGCTCGAGGCGCTCGAGTGCGGCCCCGCTGCTGAGTCGCTCGATCACGTCGACACCGATGGGCTCGCCGAAGGCCACCAGCTCGAGCGCGGCGAGCTCCTCCTCGTCGAGGCCGGCAAGGCGTCCTTGCACCAGGTCGGTCAGGCGGGGGGAGCTGGACACTTCGCCCACGAGGCGCCACAGCCCGGCGTCGTCGACCAGCGTCTTGGCGTCGAGTGACCCCAGCACCAGCTCGCGCAGGTAGAGGACGTTGCCCTCGCTGGCCGTCCAGAACTGCTGGAGCACCTTGCCCTCGACCGGCCCCCCGAGGACGGCCTCGAGGAGCTCTGCGACCTCCAGCTGATCGAGGGGGCCCAGCTCGAGCCGCTCGGCGAGGCCGTCCTTCCAGAGTGCGACCACCGGCTCGGGGACCTGCTCGCCGGACCGGACGGTGGCCACGACGTAGGCGGTGCGCGCCACCGCGAGGCCTTGGAGCACGAGGGCGGAGGCATCGTCGAGGTTGTGGGCGTCGTCGACGACGAGGAGGAGGGGACGCCCGGCCGCCAGCTCGACGAGGCCGTCCGTGGCCTCCTGGAGCATGGCCACACCCCGCTCGGCGGCGCCGGCGGCGGGAGGCAGGAGCGGCGCGAGCGCACCCAGGGGGATCTCGGCGGCGGCGCGGCTCCCGACCGCGAGCGCGGTGGCGAAGCCGGCGGCCTCCCCGACGGCGAGGCACTCCTTGGCCAGGCGGGTCTTGCCGACGCCCGGCGGGCCGACGAGCACGAGGCCGGTGATGTCGGTCCGTCGGAGCTCACCGCGCACGAGGTCGAGTGCTTGCTCGCGCCCGATGAGCGGCCAGGTGATGGTCACAGCGCCGCCAGTATGACGCGCTGACCGGCACCGCTGACAGTACGTACCGCCGGTTTCTGGGCGCGCGTCGGGCCGTCGATACGCTGCGCCGGGTGCGTCTGGTCATCGCCCGCTGCGAAGTGCACTACGAGGGACGCCTGACGGCGCACCTGCCCCTCGCCACCCGCCTCATCATGGTGAAGGCGGACGGGTGTGTGGCCATCCACGCCGACGGTGGCGCGTACAAGCCGCTCAACTGGATGAACGCCCCGAACCGGCTGGTCGAGGGCGACGGCGAGTGGACCGTCACCAACCCGAAGGGCGAGGTGCTCACCATCACCCTCGAGGAGGTGCTGGCCGACAGCGCCCACGAGCTCGGCGTCGACCCCGGCCTCCAGAAGGACGGCGTCGAGGCCCACCTCCAGGAGCTGCTGGCGGCCAACTGCGAGAGCATCGCCGAGGGCCTGCGCCTCGTGCGCCGGGAGTACCCCACCGACATCGGCCCGGTCGACCTGCTCTGCAAGGACGCCGACGGGGCCACGGTGGCGATCGAGATCAAACGGCGCGGCGACATCGACGGCGTCGAGCAGCTGGCCCGCTACCTCGAGCGCCTCAACCTCGACCCGATGCTGCGGCCCGTGCGCGGCGTCTTCGTGGCCCAGCAGATCAAGCCCCAGGCCAAGGTGCTGGCCGGCGCCCGTGACATCGCCTGCGTCGAGGTCGACTACGACGCCCTCCGCGGCATCGAGTCCGACGTCCTCCGCCTCTTCTGACCACCCTCGTCCGTCCACGGAGCGTTGGACGGACGCCGCCGGCGCCCGGTTCCCGACGCGAGGCGCTTCGCGAAAGACGAAACGTCAAAGGCAACGGTGCGAAGAACGGGGGCGGGGGTGGTCCACCGACGGGGCTCGACCTTCGATGGCCACCCTGCGTGACCAGGGAGGCAGTCCCGGGGGCCGATCTCGCCGAAACGCCCATCTTTGGAGGAAATACCAGTCACCGGTGACTGGTATTCCCTCCAGAACTCGCCATTGGTCCGCCGGACGACCACAGTCGGTGAGATCCGATTGGGGGTGGGTCACCACCGAGGTTCCCCGGCGGACACGGCCGAGCCACGCCCCTCCCTCGCGCCTTTGTCGTCTGCCGACGCAGAAACGGGTACGGCCGTCACCGAGCTTCCGAGAGAGCGCGAGGAACTGACCCCGCGAGACCGTCGGGCGTGAGCAGGTGAACCGGGGCGAACCGCCGCCGGCGTCGGTCAGGCGGTGAAGGTGCAGCGGCCGGCGTCGAGGACGACGCGGCCGTCGTCACCGCAGGTCTGGAAGACCGCGGCGTCGCCGTCGACCCACAGGTTCACGGTGAGGGCCTCGCCGGGGAACACGGGGGACGAGAAGCGGCCCTCCATCTTCCCGAAGCGGGCGGGATCGCCGCCGCAGAGGGTGTGCAGCAGGGCGCGGCCGGTGAAGCCGTAGGTGCACAGGCCGTGGAGGATCGGCTTCGGGAAGCCGCCCATCTCGGCGAACTTGGGGTCCGAGTGCAGCGGGTTGCGGTCGCCCGACAGCCGGTAGAGCAGAGCCTGGTCTTCGCGGGTCTGGTAGGTGACCGAGTGGTCGGGCGCCCGGTCCGGCGGCACGTTCTGCGGGCCCGAGGGGCCGCGGTCGCCACCGAAGCCGCCCTCGCCGCGGATGAACACCGACATCGTGTTGGTGAACAGGGGCTCGTTCGTGTCGGCCAGCACGGCGCTGGTGGACATCACGATGACGGCGCCCTTGCCCTTGTCGTAGATGGCCTCGACCTTGCCGGTGCTGCGCAGGGTGCCCTTGACGGGGATCTCGCGGTGCAGCTCGACGCTCTGCTCGCCGTGTACGAGCATGGCGGGGTTGAAGTCACCGAGGCTGGGCATGCCCGAGCCCATGGCGTTCAGCACGACCGCCATGGTGGGGAGCACCTTCTGGTCGATGTCGGCGCTGTTCTCGGTGGTGAAGGCCAGCTCGTCGGTGCCGGCGCCCACGCCGAGGGCGTAGAGCAGGCAGTCCTTCGAGTCCCACGAGCGCTCACCGGGCTCGGACTCGACGCCGACGGCATCCAGGTTGATGGGCATGCGGATCTCCTAATTGCGTGATCGAGGGTCGTTCGGATCGTTCGGATCGTGCTCGGCTGGGCGGCCGCTCAGCTGCGGGCGTCGCGGCCGCTCATGTCCGCGTTCGGCCGCGCCTGGGACATCAGGTCGGCGACGAGCGGGCCCAGCTCGGTGGGATCGTCGGACGGCGCCACGGACGGGCCGATGTGCCAGCCCTCGGCCACCGACAGCGCCCGGCCGGACACGTCGAACACCCGCCCGGTGACGTCCTTCGACTCGGGGCTGGCGAGCCACGTGACGATCGGCGCGATCCACCGCGGCGACATCTGCTCTTTGATCTCCTCCGAGGCCTCGCCCATGCCGAGGCCCTCGGTCATGCGGGTGAGTGCGGCCGGAGCGATGGCGTTCACGGTGACCCCGTATCGGCCCAGCTCCTGGCTGGCGATGATGGTGAAGGCGGCGATCCCGGCCTTGGCCGCCCCGTAGTTGGTCTGGCCCACGTTGCCGTAGATGCCCGACGCGGAACTGGTGTTGATGACCCGGGCGTCGTTGTCTTCGCCGGCCTTCACCCGCTCGCGCCAGTAGGCGGCGGCGTGGCGGGTGGGGCCGAACGTGCCCTTGAGGTGCACCTTGATGACGGCGTCCCACTCGGCCTCGGTCATGTTGGTGAGCATCCGGTCCCGCAGGATGCCGGCGTTGTTGACGAGGATGTCGAGACCGCCGAAGTGATCGATGGCCTGCTGGATGAGCCGGCCGGCGCCCTCGAAGTCCGAGACGTCGTCCCCGTTGGCGACGGCCTCGCCGCCCATGGCCTCGATCTCGGCCACGACGTCGTGGGCCGGGCCCTCGCCCTTGCCCGTGCCGTCCATGGAACCGCCGAGGTCGTTGACCACGATCTTGGCCCCTTGACCCGCCAGCATCAGGGCGTGCTCACGCCCGATGCCCCGGCCGGCGCCGGTGATGACTGCCACTCGTCCTTCGCAGATGCCTGACATGTTTTTCCGAAATCCCCCTCGTGGGCGCGACCGCCAGCGATGATGGCATGTCTAGCGTGTGTGGACCCACCCGGTCGCACGCGCGGCCCGCGCCCCCTTCCCCCACCCCGCGCCCCCCAATGAGCGTCTTCGAACCTGACGAGCAGATCTCGGATCTCGCCGACGAGATCCCCGAGATGCGAGGCGATCTCCGCCGCGCCAAGCGGCGCCGTGGCCGGCGCATCGTGCTCACCCTCGCCGTGGTCATCCCCGTGCTGCTGCTCGGTGCCGCGGTGGCTGCGTGGGCCGTCGACACGAAGGACGACGGACGCGTCGTCCGCAACGTCACGGTGGCCGGCGTGGACGTCGGGACGATGACCGAGGCCGAGCTCACCGACACCGTGGCCGAGCTCGCCGACGAGTACCAGGACACGCCGGTCACGCTCGAGACGCCCGAGCGCACCATCGAGACCACCGTCGGCGAGCTGGGGGCCAGGGTCGACCAGGAGGCCACCGTCGCTGCGGCCATGGAGATCGGCCGCGACGGCTCCGTCGTCGCCCAACCGGTCGCGTGGTGGCAGTCCTTCCTCGACGGCGAGGTGTCGCCGGTCGTCTTCCGGGCCAACCCCGTGCGGGTGGAGGAGGCGCTCGTCACGCTCCAGGGCCAGGAGCGCACGCCGCCGGTCGAGCCCGGCCTCGAGCTGGTGGAGGGCCGCTACGAGGTCGTCCCCGGCGTCGACGGCGAGGGCATCGACCCCGCCGACATCCTCACCGGCCTCAACGCCGACGGCGTCGACAGCGCGGGGCCCGACGCCACCATCAGCCTCACGGTCGAGAACAAGACCATCCCGCCCCGCTTCCCGGACTCGGACGCCGAGGCACTGGCCGTGCAGGCCAACGACATGACCGACGAGCCGCTCCAGATCACCGCCGGCGGGGAGACCGCCTCGGCCACCACGGCACAGCTCCAGAACTGGATCAGCGCCAAGGTCGGCGCCGAGCGCCTGAAGCTGAAGATCGACAAGGAGAAGATCAAGACCGACCTGCCCCTCATCCTGCCCGCCTTCGGGGAGGCGCCGGTCGACGCCAGCTTCACGGTGGGCGCGTTCGGCCCCGAGGTGATCCCCGGCCGGCCGGGCACGGGCTGCTGTGCGGCGGGCTCGGCGGTGAAGGTGGCCACGGCGCTGCGCAGCGGCGAGACGAGCGTGCAACTCGAGCTCGGCCCGCGCGAGCCGGACCTCACCACCGAAGAGGCCGAGGCACTGGGCATCGTCGAGGAGATCACCCTCCCCGACGAGGAGCCCTGCAACTCGGGCGCCGCCGAGGGGTGCCGGAAGACCACCCACCACAACTGCTGCGAGGGCCGCAACACCAACATCAACCGCATGGCCGACCTGGTGCGGGGTTACGTGATCATGCCGGGCGGCCAGTTCTCCATCAACGAGGTCGTCGGGCCGCGCACCGTCGAGAACGGCTTCGTGGCCGCCGGCGCCATCGAGAACGGCGTGCACGTCGACGCCGTGGGCGGTGGCGTGTCGCAGTTCGCCACCACCTCGTTCAACGCCGCCTTCTTCGCGGGCCTCGACATCCCCAGCTACCAGTTCCACACCGAGCACATCAGCCGCTACCCCTATGGGCGCGAATCGACGGTGTCGTACCCGCAGCCGAACTTCATCATCGAGAACAACACCCCCTACGGCGTGTTGCTGTGGCCGACCTACACCGACACCAGCATCACCATGACCATGTACTCCACCCGGTACGCGGTCGGCGCCCAGACCGGGCAGAGCACCAGCCCACGAGGCAGCTGCACCGACGTCACCACCACGCGGACGCGCACGTTCGTGGACGGCCGGACCGAGAACGACACCTTCCACGGCTACTACCGCAACGCCGGCCCCACCTGCTGACGGCGCGGGAAACCGCTTGGTGACGACGCCGCCACTGGCCATGCTGGGAAGCGTGGACGCACCGGTGGAGCACCGCACCAACGACGAGTTGCAGGCCGGACTGGACGAGGTCCGGGCCGCTCCCGCGGACGACGGTACGGTCGAGCTCATCGTGCGCCGTCCCGGCTTCGGCGAGCGGGAGGTGCTCGTCGAGGGAGCGCTGGATCCCGCGGTCGGCCTCGTGGGTGACACCTGGGACATCCGGCCCTCGAAGCGCACGCCCGACGGCGCGCCCCACCCGGACATGCAGCTCAACCTGATCGGCGCCCGGTTCTCCCGCCTCATCTCGAACGACGTCGACCACCGCGCCCTCGCCGGTGACCAACTGCACCTCGACCTCGACCTCAGCGCGGACAACCTGCCCGCCGGCACCCGACTCGCGCTCGGCGGGGCGGTGATCGAGGTCACCGACCAGCCCCACCGGGGCTGCCCCAAGTTCCGCGAGCGGTTCGGCGTCGAAGCCATGCGCCTCGTCAACTCCGAGGAGGGCCGTTCCCTCCACCTGCGTGGCGTCAACGCCAAGGTGGTCACCGCCGGCGTGGTCCGCGCCGGCGACCGCGTGCGGAAGCTGGTCCCCTAGGTCGACGCGCCCTCGTCGTCGACCTGGGCGCCCCGCACGTGGGCGCGGTAGGCGTCGTCCAGCGACGGCGTGTCGGTCTCGCCGATGGGCCGGGTGACCATCCGGCTCATGGCCAGGTGCACGTCCCCGAAGAACGAGGCGGGGATCTCGTCGCCTCGGATCATCAGCTGGAGCATGAGCCCGTCGCGCAGGGCGTTGAACAACAGAGCGACGGTCTCGATGGTAAAGGGAGGGCGGGGCTCGATGCCCCATGCCTCGCCGACGGCGGCGAAGCCCTCGGCCGCGGCCCCGTCGTTGGCCTGGTAGAGCCGTTGCATGCACTCGCGCACCAACTCGTCGTTCGGGTGGGTCGCCCAGAGCACCATGCGAGCGAAGTGCACGGGGTCGTCGACCCAGCTCTGATACGTGCGGGCACTCATGCGACGCACCTCTGCGGCGGGGTCGTCGGACGCGTCCTCCAGATCGTCGTCGATCCGGGTCAGGCGCTCGGAGGACGACGAGTGCGCCGGGTCGGTGACGTAGCGCACGAAGTCCTCCACGAACTCCGCCTGGGTGCTCCAGTAGAGGTAGAAGGTCTGGCGGTGCAGGCCCGCCGACTCTGCGACCGCCCCGGCGGTGAGGACCCGACGCAGGTGGTCACGGCTCGACTCCGCGAGCAGGTTCATGGCGCCCTCGAGCAGGGCCTCGCGCGTGTCTCGTCCTTGGGGCGCCATCTGCGGTTGCCTCTCGGTCCTCTCGTCGTGGTCGGTCGTGATCGTCCGGTGGTGCCCGCCAGCGACCGAGGGTATGCGAGCGCTGTGACACACCACGCCACCCCCTCCCTGCGGGGTCGTGACGTACCCTGCCGCCATGGCCGACGGTGAGATCCGCTACGAGTCCCGGATGAGCGACGCGGACAAGCTCATGTGGACGATCGAGCACAACCCCATGTTGCGCAGCACCATCACGTCGGTGGTCCTGCTCGACCGAGCCCCTGATCGTGCGGTGATGACCGACATCATCGACCGGGCGAGCCGCACGGTCCCCCGGTTGCGCCAGCGCGTCGTGTCGAACCCGCTCTCGGTGGCCCCTCCGCGCTGGGAGGTCGATCCCAACTTCGACCTCGGTTTCCACCTCCGCTGGGTGCGGGCCGGCGGAGACGGCTCGGTGCAGGACCTGTTCGACATCGCCGAGCCCATCGCCATGCAGGGGTTCGACCGCGCCCGCCCGCTGTGGGAGTACACGGTGGTCGAGGGCCTCCAGGACGGTCGCGCCGGGCTCGTGATGAAGATCCACCACGCCATCACCGACGGCGTGGGTGGCGTGGCGCTGATGCTGGCCACCTTCGACCTCGAACACGAGCCGGGCGACCGCGGTCCCGTGCCCGAGGCGCCGGCCGTGCACGTGATGAACCAGCGCGAGCGGTTCCTCGACGCCATGGCCCACGAGGGCCGCCGCGGCGCCGGTATCGCCAAGCGCTCGGTGGGCACGGTGGTGGGCGCGCTGGGCCTGGCGGCCGCCGACCCCGTCGGCACCTCCGAGGCCGTGACCGAGACGGCCCAGTCGGTGCTGCGCATGCTGCAGCCCGCCAACGACCCCCTCAGCCCGGTCATGCGCGACCGTTCGCTGAGCGTGCACTTCGACACCCTCACGATCCCGCTCGACGAGGCCAAGCGGGCCGCCAAGCGGGCCGAGGGAAAGCTCAACGACGCCTTCCTCGCCGGCCTCGTCGGCGGGTGGCGCCGCTACCACGACCGCCACGGCCACGAGGTGTCCGCCCTGCGCATGTCCATGCCCATCAACGTCCGGTCCGACGACACCGCCGACCAGGCCGGCAACCAGTTCGCCCCGGCGCGCTTCGCCGTCCCTCTCGACATCGCCGACCCGGTCGAGCGCATGCGCACGCTTCGCCGCCTCGTCGAGGAAGCCCGCACCGAGCCCGCGCTGGCCCTGCTCGACCCGATGGCCGGCCTGCTGAACCGCTTCCCGAAGGAGGTGGCCACCGGGCTGTTCGGCTCGATCATGCGCGGCATCGACTTCACCGCCAGCAACGTCCCCGGCGCCCCCATCCCGCTCTACCTGGCCGGCAGCGAGTTCCTCGGCCAGTACGCCTTCGGCCCCATGGCCGGCGCCGCCTGCAACATCACCCTCCTCAGCTACCTCAACGACCTCAACATCGGCTTCAACACCGATCCGGCCGCCGTGGCCGACCCCGACACGCTCATGACGTCGATGCGCGAGAGCTTCGACGAGATCCTCGCCCTCGCTTGAGGCGAGCGCCCACCACCGCACCACACTGGCTCCCGTGATCACCGACGTCGCCGTCGTCGGCGGTGGCCCTGCGGGTGCTGCCGCCGCCACCGTCCTGGCGCGAGCCGGGCTCGACGTGGTGCTCGTGGACAAGGCCCGGTTCCCCCGGGACAAGATCTGCGGTGACGGCCTCACCGCCGGCGCCCTCCGTCTGCTCGAGACGCTCGGCCTCGACCCGGCCGACGTGCCGTCGTGGCAGGTGGTCGGCGAGGTGGCCGTCGCCTCCCCCTCAGGCCACCAGGTGCGCTTCCGTCTCCCCGAGGGCCGCGGGCTCTACGCCGCCGTGGCCCGTCGCGAGGAGCTCGACGCGGCCGTGCTCGACCTTGCCCGCGCCGCCGGCGCGACCGTCCTCGAGGGTCACGCCGTCACCGGCGCCTCGCACCCCGACGACGAGCGCATCCGCCTCGAGTTCGACGGCCCCGACGGCGCCGGCCGGCTCGACGCCCGCTATGCGGTCGCCGCCGACGGCATGTGGTCGCCCATGCGCAAGTTCCTCGGCGCCGCGCTGCCCGACTACCGCGGCGAATGGCACGCCTTCCGCCAGTACTTCACCGACGTCTCGCCGGACGCCTCCCGTGACCTCTTCGTGTGGTTCGAGGCCGACATCCTCCCGGGCTACGTCTGGTCGTTCCCGCTGCCCGGTGGCGGGGCGAACGTCGGCTTCGGCGTGCACCGCGGCGGCAAGGTGCCCGTGCCCGCCATGAAGCAGCTCTGGCCCGAGCTCCTCGAGCGACCCGCCGTCCGAGCGGTCCTGGGCGACGGCGCCACCCCCGAGGCGCCCCACCGGGCGTGGCCCATTCCCGCCCGCATCGATGGCGTGCCCCTCACCGCGGGCCGGGCCCTGTTCGTGGGCGACGCCGCCGCCGCGTGCGACGTGATGAGCGGTGAGGGCATCGGCCAGGCATTGCTCACGGGCGTGCTCGCGGCCGACGCCCTGCTCGACGCCGGCCCCACCGATCAGCGCCTCGCGTCCACGGGCTACGAGGCAGCGGTCCGCCACCACTTCTTCGCCGACCACGCGATGTCGACGCTGCTCGTGCGGGCCCTGCGCCACCGCAAGGGGGCGAGGGCCTCCGTGGCGGTCGCCGGCGCCTCCGACTGGACCCGGCGCAACTTCGCCCGCTGGCTCTGGGAGGACTACCCCCGCGCCCTGCTGGCCACGCCCGGCCGGTGGCACCGGCACATGTTCTCTTCGCCCGGGGCCTACCGGGCGCTGGACGCCGCCGGGGCGTTCAAGACACCCACTCCTTGATCTTGGCGGTCAGCCCCACGGGGTCGGCCCCGATCGGGTTGATGTTGAGGTTGGTGACCCCCGAGTCCTTGAAGGCCTGGATGCGCTCGCGCACGTAGCCCTCGTCGCCGCAGAGCGACAGGGAGTCGAGGAGCTCGTCGGGCACGGCGGCGGCGGCTTCCTGCTTCTTGCCGTCGAGGTAGAGGTCCTGGATCTTCTCGGCCTCGGCCTCGTAGCCGTAGCGGCACACGAGGTCGTTGTAGAAGTTGCGGCCCTTGGCGCCCATGCCGCCCACGTAGAGGGCGACCATCGGGCGGGCGAAGTCCCGCACGGCCTTGGCCTCGTCGGGCCCGCAGATGGCCACGGCACCACCGGCCACCACCTCGAGCGGGCCGAGCTCGGCCGGGCGCTTGGCCTGGCCGGCGGCGAGGTCGTCGCCCCACACGCTGGCGGCCTTCTCGGGGTGGTAGAAGATCGGCAGCCAGCCGTCGGCCAGCTCCGCGGTGAGCTCGACGTTCTTGGGGCCGAGCGAGGCGACGTAGATCGGGATCTGCTCGCGCACCGGGTGGGTGATCATCTTGAGCGGCTTGCCGAGGCCGGTCCCCTGCTCGGGCGGCAGGGGCAGGGTGTACACCTTGCCCTCGTAGGTGACCCGCTCACGCTTCCAGACTGCCCGGCAGATCTCGATGATCTCGCGGGTGCGGGTGAGGGGCTTGTCGTAGGGGAGGCCGTGGAAGCCCTCGATCACCTGCGGGCCGGAGGCGCCGAGACCCAGCACGCAGCGTCCGTCGCTGAGGGCGTCGATGCCCGCCGCGGTCATGGCCAGCAGCGTCGGCGTGCGGGTGTAGATCGGCAGGATGCCGGCGGCGATCTCGACGGTCTCGGTCTCGGCGGCCAGGTAGCCCATGAGGCTGGGGGCATCGAAGCCGTAGGCCTCCGCCACCCACACCATGTCGAGGCCGGCCTTCTCGAGCTCGACCACCCGGGCCGCCGACTCCTTGAACCCGCCCGAGTACTGCAGCTGCATGCTGATCTTCATGGCCGTCGACCGTAGCCCCGCGGCCGGCGACGGCCCGGATCAGCGGGGCGGGAACAGCGTCCGCGCCGAGCGGGACGGCGTGGGCAGGGCGGCGTCGGCGCGGGCGGTGGTGAGGTGCAGGTCCCTGGGCCGGGGCACCGGCTGCGAGTGGCTCGACGCCGCGGTGATGCCCGCCGGGTCGAGGCCGGCGTGGCGGGCGATGCACACGCCGAGTTCGTGGCGGGAGAGCGCCTCCGAGCCCACCAGGTGCCAGGCCCCGGCCCGCGCCTCGGGGTCGAGGGCGGCGAGGTCCCACAGCTGGGCGGACAGGTCGTCGAGGCGCACGGGGCAGCGGATCTCGTCGGTGAAGAGCGTGAGCGGATCGCCGGCGCGGAGGGTGTCGACGATCCACGCCGTGCGGGCGTCGAACGGGTTCGCCCAGGTGATCAGCGACGTGCGCACCACGGCAGTGTCCGGGCAGGCGGCGCGGACGTGGGCCTCGGCCTCCGCCTTGTGGCGGCCGTAGGGCGAGATGGGAAGCAGCGGATCGGCCTCGGCGTAGGGCGCGTGCTCGCCGTCGAAGACGACATCGCTGCTGAGGTGGACCAGGCCGGCGCCGAGGGCAGCGGCGGCGTCGGCCACGTGCGCGGTGGCGGCGACGATGTGACGATCGCCGTCGGCCATCGCGTACGCCGTGTGGATGATGAGGTCGGGCGCAACGCCGGCGACCAGCGCCGCGGTGGCCTCGTGGTCGGCCAGGTCGACCTCGTGCCACTCCCCCAGGCCGTCACCCGACGCCGGCGCGGTGCGGTGCCAGGTGCAGTGCAGGTCGACGCCGGCGGGCACGTCCACGGCCAGGCGCGCCCCCAGAAGGCCGGCGCCGCCGGTGACGAGGACGCGCACCGCGGGCTCAGCCGGCGCCGCGGCCGACGAGGGAGCGCGTCTCGGCCCAGGTCTGGTTGGCCTCGACGTCGATGTCGTGGGGCAGGCCCAGCACCCGCTCGCCGAGGATGTTGCGCTGCACCTCTCCCGTGCCCCCGCCGACGGTCAGCGCCGGAGCGAACAAGAATCCGTACTCCCAGAGGTCGACCGGCGCACCCATGGGCCCGGCGTCGCTGAGCAGGCCCGCGGTGCCCGCGAGGTCCTTGGCCAGGCCCATGATGTGCTGGCCGTGCTCGTCGGCGAGCACCTTTCGGATCGACGACTCAGGGCCGGGTTGCTCGCCCTTGATGCGGGCGCTGACCGTGCGTAGGCGGATGAGGCGCAGCAGCTCGGACTCGGTGTGCAGGCGGGCGAGGCGCTGACGCACGATCGGGTCGGCGCAGCCGCCGCGATCGCGGACGAGGTCGAGCAGGTCGTCGGCGGTCGGACCGCGGCCCCACAGCGCACCCGGGCTCGAGAGACTCACGCGTTCGTTGCCGAGCGTGACCTTCGCCAGGGACCAGCCCTCGTTCTCGTCGCCCACGAGATTCTCGACGGGGATGCGCACGTCGGTGAAGAACACCTCGTTGAACAGGTGCAGGCCCGTCATCTCGACGATGGGACGCACCTCGATGCCCGGGGTGTCCATGGGGCAGATCAGGTAGGACACGCCCTTCTGCTTCGGGGCGTCCGGGTTGGTGCGGGCGATGAGGATGCCGTACCGGGCCACGTGGCCGAGCGACGTCCAGATCTTCTGGCCGTTGACCACGTACTCGTCGCCGTCACGGACCGCCCGGGTGCCGAGGCCGGCGAGGTCCGACCCTGCGCCCGGCTCGCTGAAGAGCTGGCACCAGAGGTCCTCGCCCGACAGCAGGTGGGGGAGGTAGCGGCGCTGCTGCTCGTCCGTGCCGCCGTGGAGGATGGTCGGACCGGCCCAGCCGATGCCGATGGGGTTCTCCGGCCGCCGCACCTTCGCCGCCCGGAGCTCCTCGTCGATGATCAGCTGGTGGATGGGGTCGGCGTCGAGGCCAAAGGGCTCGGGCCAATGGGGGGCCACGTAGCCCGCCTCGGCCAACTGGGCGCCCGACGGGTCCGGGTGCTCGGCCAGCCAGGACCGCACCGCGAGCCGCCGAGGGTCGTCGTCGGGCGCCACGTCGAAATCCATCTGCCTTGCGCCTCCTTCGTCGGCGCCCCTTCGGGATCCGGTTCGTCCCTGCGGCAGCTCCGCTCCGCTGCGCAGCGTAAACGTTCCTACACTCACCCGATCGCCCGCCGCCTGCGGGTGACCGGACGATCGACAGGGGGGTCCCCATGGGGGGATGGAATTTCGCGGACGTGTGGGAGGCGGTGGCCGACACCATCCCGGACGCACCGGCGCAGCGCCAGGGCGAGCGCGTCATCACCTGGGGCGAGATGGACCGTCGGGCCGACGGCATCGCCCGCACCATCCTCGACTCGGGCACGGACGAGACGCCGACCGCGGTCCAGGACAAGGTCGCGCTCTACGTCCACAACTGCCCGGAGTACCTCGAGACGGTGTTCGCCTGCTTCAAGGCCGGGCTCGTGCCCGTCAACACCAATTACCGCTACGCCGACGCCGAGCTGACCTACCTCTGGGACAACGCCGACGCCATTGCCGTGGTGTTCCACGGCACCTTCGCCGAGCGCATCGAGGGCATCCGCGACGCTGTGCCGGGCGTCCGCGTCTGGCTCTGGGTGGACGACGGCAGCGGACCCTGCCCCGACTGGGCCGTCCCGTACGAGACCGCCGCGGCCACCGCCACCGAGCGGGTGCAGGCGCCATGGGGTCGATCCGGCGACCAGATCCTCATGCTCTACACCGGCGGCACCACGGGGATGCCCAAGGGCGTGATGTGGCGCCAGCGGGACCTGTTCGTCGCCATCACCAGCGCCACCGTCCCCACCTACGGCGAGGAGCAGGACCTCGACGCGGTCCGCGCCCTGGCCGCCGAGCCCGGTCGCCCCGTGGCCATGCCCGCCTGCCCCCTCATGCACGGCACGGGCTGGTTCATGATGCTGCAGAACCTCAGCGTGGGCGGCCTGGTCGTCACCCTCGAGTCCCGCCACCTCGACATCCCCGAGCTCTTCGACACCATCGAGGCCGAGGGCGTCCAGATGATCGTCATCGTCGGCGACGCCTTCGCCAAGCCGATGCTGCGGGCCCTCGACGCCGAGCCCGACCGTTGGGACATCTCCAGCCTGTTCCTGATGATCTCGTCCGGGGTGATGTGGAGCGAGCCCGTCAAGCAGGGCCTGCTCACCCACAACGAGGGGATGTTCCTCATGGACGCGTTCTCGTCGTCCGAGGCGCTCGGCATGGGCCAGTCGGTATCGAGCGCCGGGGGGACGTCGGGTACGGCGAAGTTCATGTTGGGCGCCAACGCCCGGGTGATCGACGACGCCGGCAACGACGTGGCCCCCGGGTCGGGCGAGATCGGCCGCGTGGCGGTCAAGGGCGTCACCCCGATCGGGTACTACAAGGACGAGGCCAAGTCCGCCGCCACGTTCGTGGAGATCGACGGCGAGCGGTACTCGATGCCCGGCGACTACGCCCAGGTCGACGCCGACGGCGGCCTCGTGCTGCTGGGCCGGGGGTCGGTGTGCATCAACACCGGCGGCGAGAAGGTCTTCCCCGAGGAGGTGGAGGAGGTGCTGAAGGAGCACCCCGCCATCGCCGACGCCGTTGCCGTCGGGGTGCCCGACGAGAAGTTCGGCGAGGCCATCACCGCCATGGTCGAGCCCCTCCCGGACGCGACCGTGGACGAGGCCGACGTGATCGCCCACGTGAAGGCCCACCTGGCCCACTACAAGGCCCCCAAGCGGGTGGTGGTCATCGACACCATCGGCCGCGCCCCCAACGGCAAGGTGGACTACAAGCGCCTGAAGGGCGAGGCCGCCGAGGCGCTCGGCATCACCGGCTGATTTACGCGCCTGGGAGTGCGCTGACTACCTTCGACGGCCATGGCTGACATCGGCTTCGACAACAAGGTCGCGATCATCACGGGCGCCGGCGGCGGCCTGGGTCGCGAGCACGCCCTCCTCCTCGCCTCGCGTGGCGCGCAGATCGTCATCAACGACCTCGGCGGCACCGTCGACGGCTCCGGCGAGGGCACCGAGGGCCCCGCCCACACCACCGCCAAGGAGATCAACGACCTCGGCGGCGTGGCCGTGGCCGACACCAACTCGGTGGCCACCCCCGAGGGTGGCGAGGCCATCGTCCAGACCGCGGTCGACGCCTTCGGCAAGGTCGACATCGTCATCAACAACGCCGGCATCCTGCGGGACAAGGCGTTCCACAACATGACGCCCGACCTGCTCGAGCCCGTGCTCGACGTGCACCTCAAGGGCGCCTTCTACGTCACCCGCCCCGCCTGGAAGCTCATGCGAGAGCAGAACTACGGCCGGGTCATCAACACCTCGTCGAACGCCGGCATCCTCGGCAACTTCGGCCAGACCAACTACGGCGCCGCCAAGATGGGCCTGGTCGGCTTCACCCGGGTCCTCGCGGTCGAGGGCGCCCGCAACAACATCAAGGCCAACGCCATCGCCCCCATCGCCCGCACCCGCATGACCGAGGAGCTGCTCGGCCCCCTCGCCGAGAAGCTCGACCCCGCGCTCGTGTCGCCCCTCGTCGCCTTCCTCGCCCACGAGGACTGCGACGTCAGCGGCGAGATCTACTCCGCCGCCGGCGGGCGGATCGCCCGCATGTTCATCGGGCTCACCCACGGCTACTACAACCCCGAGCTCACTCTCGAGGACGTGCGCGACCACTGGGACGAGATCCGCAGCGAGGAGGGCTACATCACCCCCTCGAGCCTCAGCGACGAGCTCCAGCAGGTCCTCGCCCACTTCAAGAGCTGACCACCGCCAAGACCGGACGATCGGGCCCCTGGCACTGCGCCAGGGGCCCGATCGCGCCAGGACCCCCTCCGGCCACCGAGCGTGAGTCCCGCGGACCGCAACCCCCTGGCGACGAGGCCGTTGGAGGAAATAGCTCCCGGATTCCGGGGGCTATTTCCTCCAACGAAGACGGTCGGTCGCCCGCGACCACGGACTGTGGTGGCAGTAGTTGTCAGTCTCCGTCTCGCAACCCCCCGTGCGCCGACCGGTACCCTTTGCACGATGGCGCGCCGGATTCTCCTCGGTCTTCTGATGGTCGGCGTGGCCGCCGGCGTGGCCCCCCCCCCGCCTCCGCGGGCCGAATCCTGACTGACGATCAGGGCACCTGGCAGTTGGGGCAGCAGCAGAGCGTCAGCTCCAGCGGGGCGTCCGGCGACGAATCTTCGTGGCTGCCTTCCATCAGCGAGGACGGCCGGTTCGTCGTGTTCACCTCGGAGGCGGGAAACCTCGTCGCCCACCAACCCGATCACCGACCAGAGGTGTTCGTGCGGGACCGTCGTCGAGGCGTCACCCGGCTGGTCAGCCGGGCGCTCCGCAACGGTTACTACCCGAACGGGAACTCGTACGAACCACAGATCACGGCCGACGGACGTCTCGTCGCGTTTTCGTCCGAGGCCTCGAACCTCGTTCCCGGCGACCGCGGTCGCGGCTCCGACGTCTTCGTCCGTGACCTCCGCACTGCAACCACCCACCTCGTGAGCGTGAGCAAAGCCGGCACCCAATCGGACGGAAGCTCCTCTGGCCCAAGCATCTCGGACGATGGACGGTATGTCGCCTTCACATCAACTGGGGCGAATCTGGCGAGCGACGACCTGAACATCGCCAGCGACATCTTCGTCCGCGACCGGAGCACCGGCCGCACCACCGCAGTGAGCCGCTCGAGCGCCGGCGCACTCGGCAACGCACGTTCGTACGCGCCGTCGATCTCGGCCAACGGTCGGTTCGTCGCGTTCGCGTCCGACGCGTCGAACCTCGTTCGCCACGACGACAACGGGACCACCGACATCTTTCTTCGTGATCTCCTCACCGGTACCACCCGACTGATCAGCCGCACCGAAGCGGGCCCGCCGTCGGGTCAGCGGAACAAGCCCGAAGGCCGTCTGGCGGTTTCACCGAACGGGCGTCTGGTCGCGTTTGACTCAGAGGCGACGGATCTCGTCGCCGGTGACGACAACGCCGACGCCAACCACTCAGGACGAGATGTCTTCCTCCGCGACACTCGGGCCAACTCCACGGCGCGGATCAGCGTCGACGCCATCGGTCAGGATTCGCTCGGCAGCAGCCAGGTGGGGGACCTCACCGCCGACGGACGGTTCCTCACCTTCACGTCAACGGCACCGCTAGTGGCCGGCGACGAAGCCGACAGCCTCGACCTCTTCGAGCGCGACCTGGTCGCGGGATCGATCACGCGGGTCACGCCAGACACGGGGTACGGCGCCGCCTACGCCCGAGCCGGCGACTTACTGGCGCTCGTCCACTGGTCGGATCCCTGCTGCAGGCAGGGGCAGGTCTATGTCGCCCGGCGGCTCCCTGCGCCCTGACCTCGGCCCGTGAGGTCGATCGGCACACCGTCCCCTTCAGGGGTTGACGTAGATGAAGCCGTAGCCCTCGTCGCGGTACGCCAGACCAGTGGCCTTCAGGGCGTCGCCCCAGTCGCCGCGGACCTCGGGGTTCGACTCCTGCATGCCGTGGTCGGCCACCAGGAAGAAGGCGGTGCGGTCGAACACGCCGGCGGCCTCCACCGCATCGAGCACCTGGCCGAGGCGGGCGTCGGAGTCCACGACGCTGGCCTCGGCGATCTCCGAGTAGGGCCCGCCCTCGTGGAAGGCGGCGTCGGTGAGGGTGAAGTTCACCCAGCAGAACTTCGGGAGGGCGCCGAGCTCACCGGAGAACGCCTGGCGGGCCTGGGTGACGCTGGTGTGGTCCACCCGTGACGACCACTCGTACTCCTTGACGGGTCGCACGAAGCGCTCGGTGGCGTCGGGCAGCTCGTCGGCGCGGGGCGGGCGGTCGATCTGGCCGCCGTCGCGGATGACACCGAAGGTGGAGTAGGCGGCGCCGGCGTCGCACGGCTCGTTGATGGAGGCGGTGAAGGCGCCCGGCCAGTTGCGTTCGAAGGCGGCGTAGAGGGTCTCCACCGAGGGGTCGAGGTCGGCCATGGCCTGGTGCCAAGTGGCCGGTGAGTTGGTGATGACCTGCTGCTGGCGGGCCCGGTCCCACCAGGGGGACTGCCGCGCGGCGGGGTGACATCTGATCTGTGGTGCTGAGTGGTGCCACGGGAGAGGATGTGCACCATGCCCAAGCCGTATCCGAAGGAGTTCCGCGAGGAGGTCGTCCGGGTCGCCCAGAACCGCGAGGACGGCGTGCGGATCAAAGACATCGCCGCCGATTTCGGGATCACGGAGTCGTGTCTGGGGAACTGGCTGGCCCAGGACCGCGACGACAGCCAGGATCCCTCGGCGCGTGGCGAGATGGCCGAGCTGCGCGAGGCGAAGAAGCGGATCCGGCTCCTCGAGCAGGAGAACGAGGTGCTGCGACGGGCGGCCGCGTATCTGGGGCAGGCCAGCCTCCCAAAAGGATGATGTACCCGCTCGTGCGTGAGCTCGCCGTCGACGGGATCCCCGTCACGGTGTCGTGTCGGGTACTCGGCCTTGCTCGTCAGCCCTACTACCGGTGGCTCAACGAGCCGGTGACCGCCGGCCAGCTCGACGAGGCGTACCTCGCGAACGCGATCTTCGACGCGCATTGCGATGACCCCGAGTTCGGCTACCGGTTCCTCGCCGACGAGGTCCGCCAGGGCGACCATCCTGAGGTATCCGATCGGGTGGTGTGGCGGATCTGCCGGGACCACCAGTGGTGGTCGGCGTTCGGCAAACCCAAGAACCGCAAGGCGACCAAGCCCGGTGCGCCGTCGCACGACGATCTGGTCCGCCGGGTGTTCACCGCGGAGGCCCCGAACCGGCTGTGGCTGGCTGACATCACCGAACACCGCACCGCCGAGGGCAAGCTCTATTGCTGCGCGATCAAAGACGTGTTCTCGAACCGGATCGTCGGGTGGGCCATCGACTCCCGCATGAAGGCCCGCCTGGTCGTCGCCGCGATCGAGATGGCCGTCGCCCGTCGTGGCGGCGACGTCGCCGGCTGCATCCTGCACTCGGACCGGGGCAGCCAGTTCCGGTCCCGCAAGGTGCATCGGGTGCTGGCCCGCTACGGCATGGTCGGATCGATGGGCAAGGTCGGTGCCGCCGGCGACAACGCCGCCATGGAATCGTTCTTCGCCCTGTTGCAGAAGAACGTCCTCGACCGTCGACACCGCTGGGCCACCCGCGACGACCTCCGGATCGAGATCGTCACCTGGATCGAACGCACCTACCACCACCGTCGCCGCCAGGCCCGGCTCGGACGTTTGACCCCCATCGAGTTCGAGATGATCATGACCCCACAGACGGCAACCGCCGCCTGACAACCCGTGTCACCTCAACGCGCGGCAGTCCCTGGTCATGTATGCGGACTTGCGAGCGCGGAGCAGCCGCCGAACGTGTTGGAACATCCGCCGACTCGGTGTCGGGAGACCCTGTGTTTCGCAGACGACGCAGAAATCGTCGTATCCCACAGACAGGTTCAGTGATTGGTAGACCCGGAAATACGTCGGGCCTCGCACCTCTGCCGCACCCCGTGCCACACCCAAGACCGTACGACGACGACGACTGCCAGCCCTCCAGTTCCAGGACAGGTCGCGCTCATGGGTTAGGTGTCGTGTGCTGGTGGACAAATGCCGGACACGGCGCCGCTGACAGGGGGATCCCATGGCTCGGGTTCGGTGCCCAGGAACGGCACTAGCTGAGGCGGCCTGCCGCCGATCGTGCTGCTTCTGTCGACAGAGTCCCGTGAGGTGGTGGGGTTTCGAGGGTGATCCTCGGTGTGTTCAGCCCTTGAGTTGGGGCTGGTCGTGGTCAGTGTCGCGCGGGTGGTCGAGGAGGGCCATCGAGGTCTCGGAGAGGTAGCGGCGGGCGATGG
>JAEUJM010000016.1 GCA_016794585.1 Acidimicrobiales bacterium | reverse complement strand
GAGGCTGTTGCGTTAGGTGCTCGCGTTCAGGTCCGAGACGGGGGAGAATTCGTGGGTGGCTCCTCGGTTCCGTGCGGTGACTCGTGATCAGCAGTTCTTGTTGCCTCCTGATGTGCGCGAGTGGCTCCCGGTGGGCCATCCGGCGCTGTTCGTCGTGGACCTGATTGACGAACTGGACCTTTCAGCGTTCGTCGCCGGGTATCGCTCTAGTGATGAGCGGGGCCGGCCGGCGTATCACCCGTCGGTGATGGTCGGGATCGTGTTGTACGCGTCGATGTGTTCGATCCGGTCGTCTCGGCGGATCGAGGCGTTGTTGGCGACCGATGCGGGGTTCCGGGTGGTCGCGGCGAACGAACGCCCGGATCATGTGACGATCTGCCGGTTCCTCGCCCGCCACGAACAGGCGCTGAACGCCCTGTTCGACCAGGTCGTGGGCATGGCCGCAGAGGCGGGGTTGGTGGACCCGACGCTGGTCGCGGTCGACGGGACGAAGATGGCCGCCGACGCGTCCAGGGACTCGAACGAGACGCTGGGTGACTTGCGGGGCCGGTTCTCGAAGTGGGCCGAGGAGGTGTTGGCCAACGACGCCGCTGATGATGCCGCGGAGGCCGAGAACCCGGCAGCGGGCCCGGTCCCGGAGATGGCCGACCACGACCAGCGTCGCGAGTGGATCCGTCGACGTCTCGCTGAGCGTGCCGACGAGAGCGATGACCGCAAGATGAACACGGTCGACCCGGACTCGGGTCTGGTGCCGCGTTCGGGCGGCGGGTGGATCCAGGGCTACAACGCGCAGGCCGCCGCGGTCGCAGGTGGGATCGTCGTGGCCGCCGATGTGACCGCGAACCCAGCTGACAACACAGTTCTCGATGCCATGGTCGCGCTCATCGACGACAAGATCGCCGCCGCGACCGGCGAGCACACCGGCGTGGTCGTCGCTGATGCCGGCTATTGGGACACCAACCTCATCGAGACCATCGACGCTGACCCGGACCGGGCCGACCTGCTGGTCGCGCCCGGCCGCCGCGCCCCCACCAAGGCTCCGGACCCGGTCATCGAGGCCGACCCCGCCTCGCATCAGGCCGCGGTCGCCGCCCACGAAGAAGTCCTCGACGCCCACCACCAACAGCGCGTCGCCGTCATCGGACAGGTCGCCGCCGGGAACCTGTTGATCCGCGAAGGCGCCGACGCTCTGGGCTTATCGATCGCCCGCGTCGGCGAACTCAAACTCGCCTACCAGGCAGGCGGCCCCGACGCCCTACGCCCCCACCACCTGCCCCGCCAGAGACAACCGAAACCGCCCCGCGGTCCCACCCGCGCCGCCCGAGCCCGCCACACCATGAACACCCGCCTCGCGTCGCCCGCCGGGCGCAGCCTCTACCGCCAACGCCAAGCCATCATCGAACCCGTCTTCGGTGACATCAAGACCAACCGGCGCACCACAAGATTCCTACGACGAGGCATCGACGCCGTCCGAACCGAGTGGCTCACCATCCTCACCGGCCACAACCTCACCCTCCTCCACGCCCACCGGGCATGACCCGCCAGGGCACTGCCCGCGCCCCCACCACCACAGCGGCCTAACGAGACAGCCTCCCCACGTTGCCAACTCGTGACCGGAACGCAGGGGATGGCCGGCGGCGACGACGGGGCCGACAGACGGCGCGCCCGCGCGTCGGACTCCGGGACATGACTTCAGGGCCACCGAGTGGCATCGTCACGAGCCCGCTCGAGCAGATCGCTGAGTCCGAGCAACGCCGCCGTCTCGTCCAGATCATCGGAGTCGACACGGTCACCCTGGATGGCGAGGATGCTCACGACGTCGCGCCACTGCCGCTCGGAGACCTCGCCGCCGAGGTGAAACCAGGTCAGCTTGCGCAGGACCTGATCCTCGAGCGAGGTGATCCAGACCTGGCGACCGGCGACTCGGACCTGTTGGCGACGCGCGATCTGCCGACGGTCCAACAGGTCGTCACCGAGCACGAACACGTCGACCTTGTAGGGCGAGCGCAAATCGATCAGGTTGAAGGAACTGCAGTCGTTGACGGCCTCGTCGACGTGCGCCTGGCTCACGAAGAACGAGTCGCTCACCGCCTCGACGAGCCCCGCCACATCGTGTGATCTCAGGATCACCGCCAGGTCTACGTCGGCGGTCGACCGTGCCTCGCCGACGAGAGAGCTGGCCAGCGATCCGCCCACGACGTAGGGAATCTGCAGTCGGTCGAGGATGTCCACCGTACGTAGGACGACCTCGATGGCGGAGTCAGGCACGAGGTCAGCGGCCGCGTTCGGTGGCGTCCCAGCCGAACGCCTCGCGGGCGACCTCGGGACCGTGGAGCACCACCCTCAGGTACATCTGCTCCTCCTCTGGCGTGGCGTCGGGATGACGAGCCCGAATGCCCGCCAACGCGAGCGCGCAGGTGTCGGCCGAGAGTCGATCGACGAGCTCCGCCCGCTCGGTGGCCGTCATCGCTCGCCACCGATCGACGACCAGCGGACGCAGGTCAGGATGCGTGTCTGACGTCCACGACGGAGACCCGGCCACACCGTCAGGGTAGGAGCGGGCGGCCATCCGTGACCTACGCCCCCGCCCACTTGGCGGCCCGGAGCTCCTTGCGCCAGACGACGCGGAGGCCGGACCAGACGTCGTCGATGGCGCACACCTTGTTGTCGACCAGGCCGAGGGGCAGGCAGACCTCGCGGACGGTGTCCTCGGTGATGTCGGTGGGGACCTTTGAGGCCTTCTTCGGCCACGCCACCCACAGGCCGCCGTCGACGTCCATCGAGCGGAGGATCGTCTCGAGCCGGCCTTCGAAGGCCGACCACTCGGTGAAGAACGCCACCACCACGTCGTTGGTGCCCTGGGCACGGCGGCGGAAGGTGACCCCTTCGGGGACCGGCTCGAGGGTGGCCTCGAAGCCGTCGGGTGCGCCGAGCAGTGCCACCGCGTGCCCGCCCTTGATGCCGAGCTTCTTGACCAGCGGCGTCCCCGAGTAGCCGGCCGTCGCCGCCGTCATCCGAGTTCGTCCTCGACCGACCGCGGCACCAGCGAAGCGTCCTCGTCGGGGAGGGGGCTGAAGATCAGTCGGGGGCCGCGGTCCCAGGTGAGGTAGCTCCAGGCCCAGTTGAGGAACACCGACACCCGGTTGCGGAAACCCACGAGGGTCAGAAGGTGCAGCGCCAGCCACGCCACCCAGGCCGGAGAGCCGTGGAGGCGGATGCGCAACGGGAGCTCAGCCACCGCCGCCCGCCTACCGACCGTGGCCATCGTCCCCTTGTCCAGGTAGTGGAACGGGCGGGTCGAGCGACCGGCCTCGATGCGCTTGATCTGACGGGCGACGTGGTGGCCCGACTGCACCGCCACCGGCGCCAGCTGCGGAAGCACCTGGGTGCGGAGCCGGCCGCTCTCGATGTGGGCGACGTCGCCGATGGCGAACACCTTCTGGTGGCCCTGCACCATCAGGTCGGGGCCGACGACGATGCGCCCGCCACGAGCCTGCTCGACCCCGAGGGCGGTGGCGAGCGGATTCGCTTGGATGCCCGCTGCCCAGACGAGCGTGTGCGCGGGCACCACCTCACCGGAGCCGAGGTGGACCCTGGTCGCGGCGATGCGCTCGACCGACTCGCCCAAGCGCACCTCCACGCCCCGCGACACGAGCGTCTGGCGGGAGTAGTACTGCGACTTCGGGTGGAAGGGCGGGAGCAGGCGATCCTCCCGCTCGACGAGCAGCACCCGGGCACGGGCGACGGCGAGGCGTTGGAAGTCCTTGCTGAGGACGTGGCTGATGAGCTCGCTGAGGGCGCCGGCCACCTCGACGCCGGTCGGGCCGCCGCCCACCACCACGAAGGTCAGGGCACCGTCGTCGATGAGGTGCGGATTGCGGTCGGCGGACTCGAAGCACTCGAGCACGTGGTTGCGGAGCTTCGCGGCCTCGGCCAGCGAGTAGAGCGGGAAGGCATGGTCCTCGGCGCCGATCACCCCGAAGAAGTTGGTGGCCGAGCCTGCGGCGACGACGAGGTGGTCGAAGGCCAGGTCGGTGCCGTCGGCGAAGACGACGTGGCGCTGACGCCAGTCGAGCCCGGCCACTTCGGCGTGGCGGAACGACACGTTCTGTTGTTGCTGGAAGATGCCCCGCACCGGATAGGCCACGTCGGCGGGGTTCAATCCGGCGGTGGCCACCTGGTACAGCAGCGGCAGGAACGTGTGGAAGTTGTGGCGGTCCACGATGGTGACGTCGACCGGCGCATCGGCGAGCTCGCGGGCGCACGCGAGACCCCCGAATCCGGCCCCGACGATGACCACCTGAGGACGAGGGGTGCTCATCTCGGCTCCGACGTCGCCGTCGCACCGTCGGCATCGGGCGCTCTCGTCGCGGCCACCGGGGCCTGGCACGACGGGCACCAGTAGGTCGAGCGGGCCTGTTCACCCTGGAGGTGCATGCGCACCGGTGTACCGCAACGGCGGCACGGCTGCCCACGCCTTCCGTAGACGGCGAGGCTGCCCGGCCCGCCGGCCACGGTGGTGCGCGGCCCGCTGCCGAGGTTGGCCCGGAGCAGGGTGGAGGCGGTGGCCAACAGGCGCCGGCGGGCGGGGACGTCCAGTGCCGCCACGGGGGTGAACGGGTCGACCCCGCAGGCGAAGCACACCTCGCTGGCGTAGACGTTGCCGATGCCAGCAGCGATGCGCTGGTCGAGCAGGGCCACCTTGATCTCCTCGTCGGGCTCGGCCACGAGAGCGAAGCGCTCGGTGGTGGCATCGAGGTCGACGTCGGGGAGGCACAGGTCCGGTCCGAGGTGAGCCAGAGGGTGGTCGGCCGGCAGGGCCGCCCCCTCCGGCGGGGCCCGGAAGGCCTCGACCACCGGCGCCGAGAAGCACACGGCCACCCACTCGTCGGTGCCCACCACCGCCCGGGCCAGGTGCGGCGCCTTCCGCCAGCGCTCGCCGACCCGGTAGAGGTGCCAGCTGCCGCTCATGCGCAGGTGGGTGCGGAGCACGACGCCGTCGTCGAAGGTGAGGAGGAGGTGCTTGCCCACCGCCTCGACCCGCTCGATGGTGGCGCCCACGGTGGGCCGCACGCCACCAGTGAGCCGAGGAGCTTCGAAGCGCTCGAGGCGCCGCCCTTCGAGCGCGGGGCGCAGCCGGTTGGCGCTGCGGTGGAGGGTGTCGCCCTCAGGCACGGCACGCACCCACCGTGTCGGTCGGGGACGGATCACCCGGTCCGCGCTCGTCCACGTCCGGGCCCCCGTCCCTCTCGTCACGGGCGCGGGCCCGTCGTGGCTCAGGCACGGAACACGAGGCCGCGGTAACCGTCGGCGAAGCCGGCCGCCCGCAGGGCGTCGGCCACGAAGGGGTCCTCGGCCGCGGCGGCGCCGTCGACCTTGGCGATCTCGAGCGAGCGCAGGCGCCCGTCCTTGACGAGGCGGGTGAGTGCCTCGGCCCACGGTCCGGGGGCGTCGCCCCGCCCGGCGGGGAAGACCACGAGGCTGCGCCCACCCCGCTCGAGGAACACCGCGGGCTCGCCGTCGACGAGCACGACGAAGGCGCCCGCCGATCGCGACGGTCGCCCGGCGGAGTCGGGCCAGGGCAGGGAGGCGCCGTAAGGCTGGGCCGGGTCGGTCGCGGCCAGGACCAGCGCCGTCGCCTCGACGGGGTGGAGCTCGTGGCCCTGCTCGAGCGACGAGCGCACGGCGCGGAGGCGGTCGACGGCGCCGGGCAGGGCGAACTGGGCGGCGCCGAGACCTTCGACGAAGTAGCCCCGGCGGACGTGGCCCCGCTCTTCGAGGGCCTTGAGCACCGGGTACACGCCGGCGAAGCCACCCTCGGCCCCCTCCCCCAGCGCCGCCTCGCGGGTGAGCACGCCGTAGCGGTGCAACAGCTGCTGGGCCCGGGCGTGGGCCGCCTCGGTGGGAGTGGCCGGGGGCAGGAGCAAAGGCGCGACCAGCGACCAACGGCCCGCCGCCTCGGGCGGGCCGATCCGGGTGAGGCGCCCGGGGCGCGGCCGGCGTCGAGCGCCCGCCGATCCCGCCTTGGGCCCCTTGCCCCGCTTCGCCCCCGCGAGGGCCCGCAGCGGGGCGAACGAGTCGTTGGTGACCTCGCCCGCCCAGACGAGGTCCCACAGGGCATCGAGCACGGTGGCGTCGTCGTAGGCGAGGTTCGCCTCCTGGGCTGCGGCCACCAGCTCGGGCCAGAACGAGGCGCCGCGTGCCTCGAGGTGGGCGCGCAACGCCTCGTGGTGGGGGTCGGCCGGCGGCTCGTCCGTGGTGGGCGGCAGGAGCAGGCCGACCTGGTCCCGGAACAGCAGGCGCACCCGGCCGTCGGTGGTGCCGAGCGGCCCGGCGCCGACCCACACGACCTCGCCCGCGGTGGCGAGAGCGTCGAGGTCGGCGGGCGAGTAAGCGGCCATGCGAGCGGGGAGGATGTCGGCCTCGAGCACCGACGCCGGCAGCGGCGCCCCTTGGAGCAGGCCGACGACCTCGGCCAGCGCGTCGACGCCCCGGCGCGGCCTCCCCACGCCCTGCCACTCGGGCAGGAAGCGGGCGAGGGTGGTGCTGTCGACGGGCTCGACCTCCTTGCGCAACACCGCCAGGCAGCGGCGGCGCAGTTGGCGCAGGACGTCGACGTCGCACCACTCGCGCTCGACGCCGTCGGGGCGGAACTCGCCCCGGGTGACGCGGCCCTGGCGTTCGAGGCCCTCGAGCACCACCCGCACGGGGTCGACGGCCACCCCCAGCCACGCCGCCACCTGGCCGGCGAGGAAAGGCCCGTGGGTGCGGGCGTAGCGCACCACGAGGTCGGCGAGCGGCGCGTCGACCGGGTCGGTGAAGGCGAGGGGGAGTCCCATGGGAACGGACACACCGAGGGCGTCGCGCAGGCGGCCGGCGTCCTCGGACGCAGCGATCCGCTCGTCGCCGGCGATCGACGCGACGTAGGCCCGGCGCTCGTCGAGCAGCGCGTCGACCATGGGCCCGGCGTCGCCGTCGGTGCGCAGATCGAGGTCGTCGCGGCTGAGGGGGCCGAGCAGGCGGAGCAGGTCGTGCACCTCGTCGGCGTCTCGTGCCCGGCGCCCGTCGACCAGGCGCTGCAGCTCGAGCTCGAGGTCGGCCAACACCGCGGGGTCGATGAGGTCGCGCAGCTCCTCCGCGCCGAGCAGGTCGCGCAGCAGGTCGCGGTCGAGGGCCAGCGCCGCCGCCCGGCGCTCGGCGGCGGGCGCGTCGCCCTCGTACATGTAGATGGCGATCCAGCCGAACAGCAGCGACTGGGCGAAGGGCGAGGCCTGGCGGGTCTCGACCGGGACGAGGCGCACCCGGCGCGAGCGCAGGTCGGTGAGGACCTCGCGCAGCGCGGGCACGTCGAACACGTCGTTGACGCACTCACGGGTGGCCTCGAGCAGGATCGGGAAGGTGGGGTGGTGCGACGCCACCCGGAGCAGGTCGGCCGAGCGCTGGCGCTGCTGCCAGAGCGGGGTGCGCTGGTCGGGGCGGCGGCGAGGAAGCAACAGGGCGCGGCCGGCGCACTCGCGAAACCGTGAGGCGAACATCGCGGTGTTGGGCAGCTGCGACACGATGAGCTCGTCGATCACCTCGGGGTCGATGGCCAGCTCGTCGAGGGGCAGCTCGTCGACGGCCTCAGGCAGGCGCAGCACGATGCCGTCGTCGCTCCACATCAGCTCGACGTCGACACCCCATTGCTCGCCGAGGCGGTGCTGGAGGGCCATGGCCCAGGGCGCGTGCACCTGGGCGCCGAAGGGCGACAGGACGCAGACCCGCCAGTCGCCGATCTCGTCGCGGAAGCGCTCGACCACGATGGTGCGGTCGTCGGGTACCGCGCCGGTGGCCTCGGCCTGCTCGTCGAGGTAGCCGACGAGGTTCGAGGCGGCCCACTCGTCGAGTCCGTTGCGCTCGCGCAGGCGGGCCATCGGGTCGTCGTCGGCGCGCACCTCACGGACGAACTGGCCGAGCGCCCGCCCGAGCTCGAGGGGCCGGCCGGGGCCGTCGCCGTGCCAGAAGGGCATCTTCCCGGGTTGGCCGGGGGCGGGCGACACCACCACCCGCTCGTGGGTGATGTCCTCGATGCGCCAGGTGGACGCGCCGAGCAGGAAGGTCTCGCCGGGACGGCTCTCGTAGACCATCTCCTCGTCGAGCTCGCCGACCCGGGTGCCGTCGGGGAGGAACACGCCGTAGAGGCCCCGGTCGGGAATGGTGCCGCCCGAGGTGACGGCGAGGCGCTGGGCGCCGGCCCGGCCCCGGAGGGTGTCGTCGGTGCGGTCCCACACGAGGCGGGGGCGCAGCTCGGCGAACTCCTCGGACGGGTAGCGGCCGGCCAGCAGGTCCAACACGTTGGCCAGCACGTCGTCGGAGAGCTCGGCGAAGTTCGCGCAGCGACGGACCAGGGCGGCCAGCTCGGCTACGGGCCAGTCGTCGAGGGCGCACATGGCCACGATCTGCTGGGCGAGCACGTCGAGCGGGTTGCGCACGTAGCGGGTGTGCTCGATGAGGCCGTCGTGCATGCGCTCGACCACCACTGCGGCCTCGACGAGGTCGCTGCGGTGCTTCGGGAAGAAGCGGCCCCGGCTCGGCTCGCCCACCTGGTGACCGGCCCGGCCGATGCGCTGGAGGCCCCGACTCACCGCCCCGGGCGACTCGACCTGCACGACGAGGTCGACCGCACCCATGTCGATGCCCAACTCGAGCGAGCTGGTGGCGACCAGGCCCTTGAGGTCACCACTCTTGAGGCGGTCCTCGATCTGGAGACGGCGCTCCCGGCTCAGCGAGCCGTGGTGGGCGAGCACCAGCTCGGCCTGTTTGCCATGTCCCTCCTCCGTCGGGACGCCTTCGGCATCTGACCCGAGTCCATGGCGCTGCCCCGCTCCGCTCCGCAACGTCCCCCGGAGGTCGGGTGGGGTGCCAACCGCCTCGGCCGCCCGGTTCTCGCCGTCGACGGCCAGCTCGTTGAGCCGGATGGCGAGGCGCTCGGCGAGGCGGCGGCTGTTGACGAACACGATGGTGGAGCGGTGCTCTTGGATCAGCTCGAGCAGGCGGGGGTGCATCGCCGGCCAGATGCTGCGCCGCACCGGCCCGGCGGCCACCGGCCCGCTGACCGGCTCTTCGATGACCTCGCCGAGCGCTCCCATGTCCTCGACCGGGACCACCACCTCGATGTCGAGCTCCTTGCGCACCCCGGCGTCCACGATGGTCACGGGACGGGCGGCCGGGAGCTCTCCCTGCATCGGCTCCACCTGTCCACCGAGGAACCGGGCGATCTCGTCCAGCGGCCGTTGGGTGGCCGACAGCCCGATGCGCTGGAACGGCTGGTCGGCGTTGGCCTCCAACCGCTCGAGGGAGAGGGCCAGGTGCGCCCCCCGCTTGGTGGGGGCCAGCGCGTGGATCTCGTCGATGATCACCGACTCGACCGAGCGCAGCGTCTCCCGCGCCTGGGAGGTGAGCATCAGGTAGAGCGACTCGGGCGTGGTGATGAGGATGTCGGGCGGGTGGCGCACGAGCTGACGACGCTCATCGGGCGCGGTGTCGCCAGTGCGCATGCCCACCGTGGGGACGTGCACGTCGTGGCCCAGGCGCTGGGCGGCGAGGGCGATGCCCTGGAGCGGCGCCCGCAGGTTCTTCTCGACGTCGACCGCGAGGGCCCGCAGCGGCGACAGGTAGAGCACCCGGGTGCGCCGCTCGCGCTCGGGTACGGGATCCCGCATGAGCTTGTCGATGCCGGCCAGGAAGGCGGCGAGCGTCTTGCCCGACCCGGTGGGCGCCAGGATCAGCGTGTGCTCGCCGGAGGCGATGGCAGGCCAGCCCTGGGCCTGGGCGGCCGTCGGCTCGGGGAACGACGTGGAGAACCACGCCCGGACCGGCTCGGAGAACCCCGCGAGCGCCCCGCCGTCGGGCGCGTCACCGGGCCGGGAGCTCACCCCACCAGGCTACGGGCGAGGTGTGACGCCCACCCCGGTGACCTGCCGGCCGAGCCAGTCGTGCAGGTCCCGCATCGCTTGACGGGTCGCGGGCGCTCGGGGGGCAAGGACGTCGAAACCGTGGGGCAGCCCGGCGTGGAGGCGGAGGTCGACCGGGACGCCGGCGTCGATCAGGCGCCGGGCGAACTCGACGTCCTCGTCGACGAACCCGTCCCCGGTGCCCACCACCACGTAGGTCGGCGGCAGGCCGGCCACGTCCTCGGCCCGCGCCGGCGCGGCGTACGCCTCGAGGTCCGGCGCCCCCACCCGTTCGCCGAGGTAGGACCGCCAGCCGTAGGCATTCGCCTCGGGTGGCCAGACCGCTACCGATCGGCGGCTCGACCGGGTGACGCCCCGGTCGTCGAGCATGGGGTAGATCAGCACCTGGAACGCGAGCGCCACCGTCCGCTGATCGCGAGCGAGGAGGGCTACGGCGGCAGCGAGGCCACCGCCCGCGCTGTCGCCCCCGATGCCCAGCCGTCGGGGGTCGAGTCCGATGGCGTCGGCGTGGTCCCGCATCCACGTCAGCGCCCCGTGGCCGTCCTCGAGGGCCGCGGGATACGGCGCCTCGGGCGCGAGGCGGTAGTCGACGGTCACCGCGACCAACTGGTGGCGCACGCACCAGCGGTCGAAGCGAGCGTCGTCCTGGAACCGGTCTCCCATCACCAGACCGCCGCCGTGGAGCCAGAGCACGCCCGGCAGCGGTCCCGTGGCGTCGACGGGTCGGTGGACGCGCACGACCGGCCCGCCCGGGATCTCGTGGTCGGTGCGAGCCACCGCGTCGGAGAGCGCGATGGCGGCACCCGCCGCCGCCATCTGGGCCCGAGCGGCCGCGAGGGTGTCGTCCGACAGCTCGCCGATGAGGGCGGCGGCATCGATGGCGACACCGTCGATCACGAGATCCATTACTATGATTCTAGTGGATTTGTTCGATCTGTCCGGCCGGACCGCGATCGTGACCGGCTCGACGCGCGGCATCGGGCGGGCCATCGTCCATCGGTTCGCCGAGCACGGCGCCAGGGTCGTCGTCTCGAGCCGCACATCCGACGCCTGCGACCGGGCCGCCGACGAGATCAACCGAGCCTTCCCCGGTGCCGCCGTCGCGATCCCGTGTCACATCGGACGCAAGGACGATCTCGAAGCGCTCGTCGAGAGGGCCACCGCGACCTTCGGGCCCGTCGACACGCTCGTGGCCAACGCCGCCGTCAACCCCTGGGCGGGGCCGTTGGCCGAGATCCCCGACACGGCCTTCGACAAGGTGATGGCCACCAACATCCGCTCGAACCACTGGCTGGCGAACCTCGTCATCCCCGGGATGAAGGCGCAGGGCGGTGGCTCGATCACCTTCATCTCGTCGATCGGTGGGCTCATCGGCACCGACGTGCTCGGGGCCTACGCCGTCTCGAAGGCGGCCGAGATGCAACTGGCCCGCAACCTCGCCGTCGAGCACGGTCCCCACAACGTCCGAGCGAACACCATCGCCCCCGGCATGGTGCGCACGGACTTCGCCCGCCTCCTCTGGGAGGATCCGGCCACGCTCGAGCGGACCCTCGGCCGCACGCCGCTGCGGCGGATCGCCGAGCCCGACGAGATCGCCGGCGCCGCCGTCTTCCTGGCGTCGCCCGCGGGGTCGTTCGTGACGGGACAGACGCTCGTCATCGACGGCGGCAGCACGATCGCGCCCACCATCTGACCGGCGTCAGTGCCAGTCGACGGTCTCGTCCATCATCCCCGGGTGGCGCTCCTCGGCGTACTGCACGTACTCCAACATGTGCACCCGCATCATCTGCTCGACGCCGTCGGCGTCGCCCGCGAGGATCGCCCTCGCGATCTCGGCGTGGACCTCCTCCACCCGCCGTCGCTCGTCGGGCGGGAACAGCCCGTAGACGCGGTCGAGCAGCACGTCCTGGAGCGAGTGGGCGGAGAGGCTCAACACCGGATTGCCCGCGAGGCCGGCGAGCATGGCGTGGAAGCCGGAGGAGTCGGCGACGTAGCGCTCGTAGTCCTCGTCGGTCCCCGACTCCTCCCGCTCGAGCTCCTGCCCGTCGAGGAACGCCTGGAGCCTGGCCAGGTGCTCGGGATCCTGCTGCTCGGCCACGAGGCGGGCGAGCGCCGGCTCGATCACCGCCCGGGCGGCCACGACGTCGTGGTAGGTGGCGCCGAGCATGTGGAAGTAGAGCGACGACGTTCGGCCGTAGTGGACGCTGTCCGCCTGGGCTGCCATCGGGCCGCCGCCGGGGCCGGGTCGGATGACGATCAGGCCCTGGACCTCCAGGAGACGGAGCGCCTCACGCAGCGAGGCCCGTCCCACGCCGTACTTCTCGAGCATGACCGACTCGGCGGGCAGCATCGTCCCCGGCTCGAGGTCGCGGAGATCGCGGACGATCTCTCGAGCGAGGACCTCGGACAGCTTCTCGGTACGCCGGGGCCCGACGACGTTCGGTGATCTCCCTGGAGTGCGCGCTCGACCCGGCATGTCCGGCGACTCTACCTGACCACAAAATCTCAGCGCATCATGCGAAGGTGATGCCGTAGAGCTCCGCGGCGTTGTCCTGGAGGACCCGCCGGCGCGTCTCGGGGGTCAGGTCGCCGAGCACCTTGGAGAAGTGCCGACGCGGCTCGGGGTACAGGCACGTCGGATGCGGGATGTCCGTCTCGATGAGCACGTTGCCGACACCGATGTCCTCGATCAACTTCTCGGGCGCGTTCTGCTCGAACCAGAACATGACGTACAGGTGGTCGCGGAAGTAGTCCGTGGGTCGGCGCTGCTGGTGACCGACCTCCTCGGGGAGCGAGACCATCTCGTCGAGCTGGAACTCCATCGCTTCGAGGATGAACGGGATCCACCCGATCCCGCTCTCGGCCGACACGACCTGGAGCTTGGGATAGCGGTCGAAGAGGTCGCTCATGCACAGGTTCACGATGATGCGGACGTTGCTCATGTACATCTGGGTGGCCATGGCCGCGAAGCCGCGCTGAGGGCCGAACGTCCGCCACGTGGTCGGGGCGACCGCAGGGATCGGACGACCGGGCTCCTGCGGCGGGAGGGCTGCGGTGGGCGCGGTCGACGACGCCCGGGCGGCCTCCACGTCCTCGCGGCGACTCCCCGACCCGATGTGGAAGTTGGCGACCGCCCCGGACTCGTTGAACAGGTCCCACATCGGGGCGAAGAAGGGTTCGGGGAGCTCGGGCAGGCCGATCATCTCCGGCTTGTCGGAGATCGTGAACCCGGTGATGCCCCGGTCGAGGAGCCGGGTCATCTCCTGGACGGTGAGGTCTATGTCCCAGAACGGCAGCATGGCCTGGGGCAGGAGCCGCCCCCCGGAGGCTTCCTGCGTCTCGACGAGGAAGTCGTTGTACGTCTGCAGGATCATCAGCCGCTGGACCGGGTCCTCGATGGCGAACACGTGGTTCGACGAGAAGCCGATCCCGTTCGGGTAGAGGATCTGCGCCCAGATGCCGGAGTCGTCGAGCAGCGCGAGGCGCTCGTCCACCGACCAGGCCGCCCGGTCGATGTCCTCGAACGGCTGCACCATGTGGGTGCCGAGGTGCTTCTTGTGACCGGTGCCGATCGTGTTGCCGCCGACGCTCGCCCACCCCTCGCCGTTCAGGAACCAGGCCGTCTTGCCGTCGATCGTCCGCTGGACCGGGACCCGGTCGACCAGCGAGGCCGGGACCCGGGACGTCCAGAGGTCGCTCGGTTCGGTGAGGTGCGAATCGCAGTCGATGATCCGCACGTCGTCGAGGGTGTCCGTCCAGCTGTTCACGTATCCAATATTATCATGCGCAGAGATATTGTGCGAAGATGTCCGGATGGCACGACTGTGTGAAGGCCGGATCTGCATCGTCACCGGCGCCGGCGGCGGCATCGGGCGGGAGTACGCCCTCCTGCTGGCCGAGCACGGCGCCCGCGTGGTCGTCAACGACATCGGTGCGGCCCTCGACGGCGACGGCACCTCCGACGGGCCGGCCAACGCCGTGGTCGAGGAGATCACCCGGGCCGGCGGCGAGGCGGTCGCCAACACCGACGACGTCTCGTCGTGGGACGGGGCCCAGCGGATGGTCCAGCAGGCGATCGACACCTACGGACGGCTCGACGTGCTGGTCAACAACGCCGGCATCCTGCGCGACCGGATGCTCGTCAACATGTCCGAAGAGGAGTGGGACGCGGTCATCCGGGTCCACCTGAAGGGCACCTTCGCACCCGCCCGCCACGCGGCCGCCCACTGGCGCGAGCGGGCCAAGGCCGGCGAGGCGGTGGACGCCCGCCTCATCAACACCACCTCGGTGTCGGGCCTCTACGGCAACGTGGGCCAGACCAACTACGGCGCCGCCAAGATGGGCGTCGCCGGCTTCACCATCATCGCCGCCGACGAGTTGGCCAACTACGGCGTGACCGTGAACGCGATCGCTCCCGGGGGGCTCACCCGGATGTCGAAGCTCCTCGGAATGGGCGGCGTCGAGAACCTCACCGACGAGCAGCGGGCTTCCATGTCACCGGCGTTCGTGGCGCCGGTCTGCGTGTGGCTGGCCTCGACGCAGTCCGCGGGGATCACCGGGCGGGTCTTCGAGTCGACGGGCGCAGCGTTCGCGGTGGCGGAGAGCTGGCACCGGGGGCCCGAGACCGAGCCGATCACGGACCCCGAGGCCATCGACGCCGTGGCCCGGGAGCTCGCCGCCCGCGCCCGCCCCAACGCCGACATCCACGGCCACGACCGCACCTGACGCGCGTCAGGGCTCGGGCGCTCAGGGTTCAGGCGATCGGGTTGGTCAGCCGGCCCAGCGGGCCGCCGCGCAGCTCCACCTCGTCACCCGACCGCAGCCACGGGTGATCCTCCTTCGGGCCCAGCGCCCGGAGCTCGAGCAGGCACCCGGTGCCGACCGTGCCCGAGCCGATCACGTCGCCCGGGCGGAGCCGGGTGTTGGCCGACGCGTGGCCGAGCACCTGTGACCAGGTCCAGTGGGCGTCGGCGAGGTCGCCGCCACCCTTCCTCCAGCCGTTGACCAGGACGTCGACCCCGCAGGCGTAGCGCCCCGGACCGGTGGCGAGCTCGTCGGGGCTGACGACCCACGGCCCGAGCGAGGTGGCGAAGTCCTTGCCCTTGGCGGGGCCGAGGCCGGCGTCCATCTCCCGCATCTGCAGGTCCCTGGCCGACCAGTCGTTCATCAGGACGAAGCCGGCGATCACGTCGCACGACGCCGGATCGTCGGGGTCGAGGTCGCGGGCCTCGCGCCCGATGACGCAGGCCACCTCGAGCTCGAAGTCCAACGCCCGGCAGCCCGCCGGCACGGTGACCGCCTCGCCGGGGCCCACGAGCGCGGCCGGGTTCGTGAAGTAGAAGACCGGCGCGGCGTACCACGCCTTCGGCACCTCGGTGCCGGAGCCCACCCGGGCGTTGCGGACGTGGTCCTCGAAGATCATGAAGTCCCGCACCGACGGGGGGTCCGGCAGCGGGTTCAGCACGGTCACCTCCGCGGCCGGGACGAGCTCGCCGTCGGCGGCGGGACGGTCCACGAGCATCCCGAGGACGGCTCCCGGCGCGTCGTCGCTGACGAGCCGGAAGCCGTCCCCGGTGACCTGGGCGACGGCGACCCCGCCGTCGGGGAGGGCGACGCGGGCGATCCGCACCTCAGGCCTTCTTCTTGGGCACGAGGCTCTCGCGCACCTCGGGCGGGACGATCACCGACCACTTCTGCTCGACCGCGTAGCCCTCCATCACCGGCAGGTACTCGACCTCGGTGTGGGCCTGCTTCATCATCCGCATGACCAGCGGGTGCTTCTCGGCCAGGCGGTGGCCGAGGTCGAGGGCGGTGGCGTTGACGGCGTCGTCGTCGACGTACTCGGCGAAGGCACCGGCCCGGTCCAGCTCCTCGCCGCCGACCGACAGGCCGAGCAGCATCATCTTGCGCATGAGGGGCTCGCCCACGAGCCGGGCGAAGAAGCGGCTGCCGCCGACGATGCCGCGGTCGATCTCGGCCGCGGTGAACACGGTGCCGGGACCGCCGACCACGAGGTCGGCCAGGCAGGGCAGCACGGCGCCGGCGCCGAAGGCCGCACCCCGCACGCCCACCACGGTGGGCACCGGCGCCTGGTACCAGGCCTCGAGGGCGTGGCGGACGAAGACGCGGCGGTCGCCGGCGGTCGCGTAGACGCCCTCGTCGCCGTCGACCAGCTCCTTGAAGTCGATGCCGGCGCTGAAGACCTTCGGGTGCGCGCCGGTCAGCACGATCGCCCGCACCGCCTCGTCGTTGCGCACCGAGGAGATCGCGTCCTGGAGCTGGCGGAACATCGCCGTCTTGATCGCGTTCACCGGCGGGTTGGCGAACTGGAGGTGCAGGACGCCGTCGTCGCTGAGGTCGGCCTCCCAACCCTGCGGGTCGTCGCGCAGCAGGGCCAGTGTCGGGCTCTGGGCCCCCGCTCCGCTCATGCCGTCCGCTCCTGGCGACTCCGTCGCCGGGCCGCTCGGGCCCCCGCTCCGCTCATCGGGCGAGGTGGTACACGTCGGCGGCGTTGCCCCAGAGCGCCTTCTCGGCGACGTCGAGCGGCAGGTCGGCGAAGTGCTTTTCGATGTGCACCCGGGGGTGCTCGGCCGGCGAGATCGGGCTGGGGATCAGGCTCGTGTTGTGGGGGTAGTCGGTCTCGAACATGAAGTTGTCGGGGTAGTCCTTCAGGAGGGGGAGGGTGCCGGTCTCGAACCAGAACGTGCCGTAGCACTGGCGGCGGAAGACCTCGCTGGGCAGCAGGTCCGTGTAGCGGGTGGCCCCGTGGGCCTTCCAGTGCCAGTCGAGGTTCTCGAGCAGGTACGGGATGAACCCCATGCCGCTCTCGACGGACACGAACTTCAGGCGCGGGAAGCGGTCGGCCACCCCGGTGGTGCAGATGTTGGCGATCGAGTCGCCGTTGCTCATGATCATGAGCATCGCGTTGCGCTTGGCGGTCCAGGTGACGTCGACCGAAGGTGCGTCGGGGTCGTCGTCGGCCTGCCCGACGTAGGGCGGTCGCTTCGGTGCCAGCAGCGCCGCGCCGGTGGAGAAGCCGATGTGGAAGTTGACCGAGAGCTCGGCGTCCTGGCAGGCCGCGTAGATCGGGTCCCAGTACGGGTCGTAGAACGCCGGCAGCCCGATCTTCTCGTACTGGTTTGCGAAGAGGACCCCCCGGTGGCCGATCTCCTTGCACCGCTGGATCTCGGCGACGGACGCCTCGAGGTCCCAGAACGGCACCATCGCGACGGGAAGGAGCCGGTTCGGGTCGGCCGCGGCGAAGTCGACGAGGAAGTCGTTGTAGGCCTGCGTGCAGAGCAGCGAGAGCTCGGGGTCGAGGTCGAGGAAGGCGTGGGTCTCGAAGCCGATGATGTTCGGGTACAGGACCTGCGCGTGGATGCCGTACTCGTCGAGCCGCTGGAGGCGGACCTCGGGGTCGTACCCCCCGGGGTCGATGTCGTCGTAGGTCGTCGGGGTGCTCGGGGGGTACTCGGGCCAGCCCACCACCCCGAAGATCCCCGGCATGTGCAGCCAGTGGTCGCCCACCCGCCAGCGCTCCCGGCCGCTGCCGCCCGGTCGGGCCATCACCTGCGGGATGTCGTCACCCCACTTCGAGGCGATGCGGGAGGTCCACAGGTCGGCGGGCTCGATCACGTGGGAGTCGGTGTCGACCACCGGGATGTCCCGCACGGTGGTCGTCGTCGGCGGCACGCTCATGCGCCGACCGGCTCGTGGGTCATGCCGAGGTCGCCGCCCACGTCGTGGGCCAGCAGGTTGGGCAGGACCTCGCGGGCGTACAGGTCGAAGTTGGCGTCGGCCACGTCGTGGGGCATGCCCCCGAAGCACAAGGTGGCGAGGACGGCCCCGGCGTCGGTGCGCTTCACGTAGTCGAGGATCCGCTCGGTCACCTCGTCGGGCGTGCCCCAGACCTGCAGGTCGGCCAGGAAGCCGTTGAACTTGTCGATGCCGTTCTTCTCGATGTTCTTGGCCAGGGCGCCGTAGTACTCGTAGCCCTCGATGTCGGCGAGGCCGGTGTTGGTGAACTCGTAGTGGTCCACCGTCGACCGGGCGTAGGTCTGGAGGTACTGGGACCGGTGGCGGTCCGCCTCGGCGCGGTCGTGGCTCACCCCGACCATGACGCAGAGGATCGGCTTCGGCGCCTCCGTTCCGTTCAGCTCACGGAAGCGGTCCCGATACTGCGCGAGCTCCTGCTCGACGGTGTCCCACGGCTTCTGGGCGATCACCATCAGGCCGACGCCGAGCCGGGCCATGAGGTCCATCGAGGCCGGCGAGATGGCCGAGGCGAACGTCCGGTTGCGGAACGACGCGTAGGGCTCCGGCCGGATCGGCGTGGCCGGCTGCTGGTAGAGCTCGCCGTCGTAGTGGATGACGCCCGACTCGAGGGCATCGAGGATCGCCTCGGTGTACTCCGTGAAGCGCTGGCGGGACTCGCCCATCTCGGCCCGGAACCCCTCGAACTCGATGCGCCCGAGGCCTCGGCCGAGGCCGAGCACGGCCCGGCCTTCGGAGAGGTGGTCGAGCAGGGTGAAGTTCTCCGCCACCCGGACGGGCTCGTGCCACGGCAGGACGGTGACCATCGTCCCGAGCCGGACCGTGCTCGTCCGCCCGGCCAGCCACGACAGGAACTGGGGCGGGTTGGGGGTGAGCATGTAGTCCGCGAAGTGGTGCTCGGGGGTCCACACCGACTGGAAGCCGAGGTCCTCGGCCCGCGTGGCGAGTCCCAGCTGGTGGCGGAACACCTCCGCGTCGCTGTGGGCGTGTTCGAGGTTCTGGAAGTAGAGGCCCAGGCCGGCGTGCATCGCGCTCACGGTAGGAGTGGCCCGCTAGCCCTGTCAATAGTATGATCTATTCGTATGGATTTCGTCGGTCTGGACGTTCCCGGCCTCACGGCCTGGTTCGCCGAGCACGCCCCCGACGCCCGACCGCCACTGGTCCCCGAGCGCCTCGCCGGCGGCAATTCGAACCTGACCTACGCCGTCACCGACGCCGAGGGCCGCCGCTTCGTCGTGCGCCGACCACCGCTGCACGGCGTGCTGGTGACGGCCAACGACATGGGTCGCGAGTGGCGCGCCATCACCGCGCTGCAACCGACGCCGGTGCCCGTCCCCACGGCCGTGGGCTTCTGCGAGGACCCCTCGGTCATCGGCGCACCGTTCTTCGTCACCGCCTTCGTCGAGGGCCTGGTGCACCACGACCTCGCCACGACCGAGGCGAGCTCCTCCCCGGCCGAGCGGGCCCTGCTGGCGACGTCCGCGGCCGAGGTGCTCGCGGACCTCCACGCCGTCGACCCCGATGCTCCCGAGCTCACGGGCCACGGTCGTCGGGGTCGGTACCTCGAGCGCCAGCTCGACCGCTGGGACCACCAGTACCGAGCGACCGCACCCTGCGCCCTGGCCGACATGGGGACGGCCGTCGCCCGGCTCCGCGAGCAGGTGCCGCCCGAGAACGACACGGTCGTGGTCCACGGGGACTTCCGCCTCGGCAACCTCATCGCCGGTCAGGACGGCGCCGTCGCCGCGGTCGTCGACTGGGAGCTCTCGACCCTCGGCGACCCGCTGGCCGACCTCGGGTTCCTGCTCGCCACCTGGGCCCGGCCCGGATCGGACGTCGGTGCGCTGACCGACGCCGCCACCGCACCGTCGATGGCGGACGGCTTCCCCGACGCCGACGAGGTGGCCCGGGCCTACGCCCTCCGCTCCGGTCGCGACCTGTCCCGCCTCGACTGGTACGTCGCTTTCAACCACTGGCGGTTCGCCTGCATCGTGCAGGGCGTCGTCACCCGGGCCCGTGACGGGGCGCTGGGCGACACCCCGGCCGGGGCCGTCGACGGCTTCCGCCAGTCCGTGGCCGAGCGGGCCGCCCTCGCGGTGCGGACGCTTGACCGTGCGTGACGGGAGCGGGATATTGATTCGACTCTGGAACTACTTTTGAGGAGCAGTACGATGGGACGACTGGACGGGCGGGTGGCGGTCATCACCGGCGCCGGGCAGGGGATCGGCGCCGCGACCGCGCGCCGGCTGGCCGCCGAGGGCGCGCACGTGGTCGTGGCCGACCTCGGCGTGGGCCTCGACGGCAGCGGCGGCGATCCCGAACTGGCGATCGGGGTCGTGGACGACATCGTCGCCGCCGGCGGCAACGCGGTGGCCCGGGCGGTCGACGTCACCGACCACCAGGCCTGCGCCGACCTCGTGGACTTCACGGTCGACGCGTTCGGGACGCTGGACGTCCTGGTGAACGCTGCCGGGATCCTCCGTGACCGCATGGTGTTCAACATGGCCGAGGAGGAGTGGGACGCGGTCATCGACGTCCACCTCAAGGGCTGCTTCAACACCACGAAGTTCGCCGCCGCCCACTGGCGCTCGCGAGGTGCGGGCGATCACCGGCTGATCAACTTCACCTCGATCGCCGGCCTCCACGGCGCCCCGTCCCAGCCCAACTACGCCGCCGCCAAGATGGGCATCGTCGGGTTCACCTTCTCCTGCGCCAACGCCCTGGCCAAGTACGGGGTCACCGCCAACTGCATCTCCCCCGGTGCGGCGACGCGCATGACCGCCACCCTCCCCGCCGACGCCGTCGCCGAGCTGAAGGCCACCGGTGGACGGCTGGACGACGACGACCCCCGCCGCTCGCCCGACGCCATCGTCCCCGCCATCGTCTACCTGGCCAGCGAGGAGTCCGGCTGGCTGACCGGTCGGATCCTCGGCGTCCAGGAGTACCGCATCTCGCTCTGGAGCAACCCCGAGATCCAGCGCCAGCTGGTCTCCGCCGGCCCGTGGGAGCTCGACGACGTCTTCGCCGAGATCCCCCGCGCCTTCCGACCGACGGTCGAGGGTCGGCGCCGCCTGGACGAGGCCGGCTGATGGCCACGTCCCGGGTCGCCATCGTCGGGATCCACGAGTACCCGTCCCGCCACACCCACGGCACGGTCACCCCGCTGCACATCAAGGCGCACTCGGCCGCACGGGCGCTCGAGGACGCGGGGCTGACGTGGAAGGACGTCGACGCGCTCTACGACGACGGCGACGGGATCCTCTGGCCGGGCCTGCACATGCCCGAGTACTTCGGCCTGGACGAGCTGAAGGTCGTCGACACCACCACCGTCGGGGGCAGCTCGTTCGAGTTCCAGGTGGCCCACGCCGCCCGGGCCCTCGGCACGGGCGCGGCCAGCGTGGCCCTCCTGAGCTACGGCGCCGTGGCCAAGAGCGGTGCCTCGGACATCGGCACCGGCGCCCGCTACAGCGAGCTCGGCCCGCCGAACCCCATCTCCAACATGGAGGACTGCTGGGGGACGACGCTGGTGGCCGACTACGCGCAGGTCGCCCGGCGGTACATGCACCAGCACGGCACGACGAGCGAGCAGCTGGCCGAGATCGCCGTCACCGCCCGCCACCACGCCGTCCGCAACCCGGACGCGGTGAAGGCCATCGAGGACCTCGGGCTCCGGCACGGGCCCAACGAGATCACCGTCGACCAGGTGCTGTCCTCGACGATGATCGCCGACCCGCTGCACCACCTCGAGTGCTGCATGATCTCCGACGGCGGCGGGGCGGTGATCCTGGCCAGGGAAGACGTGGCCCGCGGCTGTCGCACCGACCCGGTGTGGGTGCTCGGCACGGGCGAGGCCACCGGGCACCGGACCAACGGCGGCGACATCACGGTGACCGCGGCCACCCGGTCGGGGCCCGCGGCGTTCGGGCAGGCCGGCGTCACCCCGGCCGACATCGACGTGGCCATGGTCTACGACTCGTTCACCATCACCGTCATGAGCGCCCTGGAGGACCTCGGGTTCTGCGCCAAGGGCGAGGGCGGCGGCCTGGTCGAGAACGGCGGGCTCAACTTCGACACGCCCGGCCTGGCCCTCAACACCGACGGCGGCGGCCTCTCGTCGAACCACCCGGGCCAGCGCGGGATCTTCCTGCTCATCGAGGCCACCCGCCAGCTCCGGGGCCAATCCACGGCCCAGGTGCCCGATGCCCGCCTCGCCATCGCCCACGGCACCGGCGGGACCCTGAACCGCCGCTACGCGTCCGGCACCGTCGTGCTGGGGAGGGACTGACGTGGCCGACACGCCCGACGTCACCGACACCACCGCTGCGCCCGAGGAGCCCCGCCGGGTGCTGCCGAGGTTCCCCGAGCCCGACACCGAGCCCTTCTGGGAGGCGACCAAGGAGCACGAGCTCCGCTTCCAGGTGTGCGACGCGTGCGAGGGGGTCGTGTTCTACCCCCGCGCCCACTGCACCCACTGCACCAGCACCGAGCTGAGCTGGCGCACCTCCGCCGGCACCGGGACGATCTACAGCTTCTCGGTGGTGCGCCGCAGCCTGCACCCGTCGTTCCTCGACCTCGTGCCCTACGTGGTGTCGTGGGTCGACGTCGACGAGGGGTTCCGGCTGATGACCCACATCGTCGACGTCGACCCCGACGACCCGCACTCGGGCCTCGAGATCGGCGCCCGGGTGATCGTCTCGTGGATCGACCGGGGAACGGTCAACCTGCCGGGCTTCCGGATCGACCGGTGACCGCCCGCTCGTTCCCCGCCGCCTTCCGCCTCGTGGCGGAGGCCGACCCGGACGCGGTGGCCGTCATCTGCGCCGGCGGCGCCGACGGGTCGCCCGACGCGACGCTCACGCGCGGCGAGCTCGAGCGCGCCGCCAACCGCACGGCCCGGGCCTACGCCGACCGGGGCGTGGGTGAGGGCGACATGGTCACCATCGCGCTGCCCAACAGCCCGGAGTGGTTCGTGGCCTGCCTCGCCACCTGGAAGCTGGGGGCCACGCCCAACATCGTCTCGCCCCGACTCCCGGGGCCCGAGCGGCAGGCGATCATCGAGCGCGCCGATCCCGCCCTGGTGGTGGGCGTAGAGCCGGCCGATGCGGCCGGGCGGCCTGCGGTGCCCGCCGGCTTCGCGCCGGAGCCCACCCTGGACGACGGCCCCCACCCCGACCGGACCTCGGCGATCGAGCGGGCGCTGGCCTCGGGCGGCAGCACCGGGCGACCCAAGCTCATCTGCAGCGTCGAGCCGGCGATGTTCGATCCCGAGTCGCCGCTCGGGATGCTCATCGCCGAGCGGGCGATCCTGGTGACCGGACCCCTCTACCACGGGATCCCCTACGCCACGGCCTGGCGCTCGGTGCTGGCCGGGGCCACGGCGGTCGTGCTCCCCCGCTTCGACGCCGCCGAGTGCCTGCGGCGGGTGGAGCGGCACCGCCCGGACAAGATGACGCTCGTCCCCACCATGATGCTGCGCATCGCCCGCCTCCCCGACGAGGAGCGCCTGGCCCGGGACGTGTCGAGCCTCGAGTTCGTGCTCACCTCCGGCTCGCCCTGCCCGCCGTGGCTGATGCGTAGGTGGATCGAGTGGCTCGGCCCGGAGGTCATGCACGAGACCTTCGGCTCGACCGAGCGCATCGGCGGCACCCACATCACCGGGTCCGAGTGGCTGGAGCACCCCGGTTCCGTGGGTCGGCCCGTGGGCGGGTCGCAGCTCCGGATCCTGCACCCCGAGACCCTCGACGAGGTCCCGACCGGCGAGATGGGCGAGGTGTTCATGATGCCGCCGACCGGCCCGGGCACCTCCTACCGCTACGTCGGCGCCGACGCCCGGCGGACCGAGGACGGCTGGGAGAGCATCGGCGACATGGGCCGGGTCGACGAGGACGGCTACCTCTACCTCGGCGACCGGCGCACGGACATGATCCTGTGCGGCGGCCGCAACGTCTTCCCCGCCGAGGTCGAGGCCGCCGTCGAGTCCCACCCGCAGGTGCGCTCGTGCGCGGTGATCGGCCTGCCCGACGAGGACCTCGGCAACACCGTCCACGCCATCGTCGAGGCCGACGGCGTCACCGCCGACGAGCTCGCAGCCCACGTCCGGGAACGCCTGGTCGGCTACAAGGTCCCTCGCAGCTTCGAGCTCGTGGACGAGCCGCTGCGCGACGACTCCGGCAAAGTGCGCCGCTCGGCGCTGCGCGAGGCCCGGCTGCCGGCGTGACCGACCCCACCGACCCCACCGACCGCACCGACCCGGCCGACCTCACGGACGCCATCCGGACCGTGATCCGCCTGGCCCGCATCGCCCAGCAGGCGCTGGACGAGGTCGGGCTGTCACTGCCCCAGTACCGCGCGCTGAACGCCGTGGTCCGTGGACCGCAACGGGCGTTCGAGCTGGCCCGCTACAGCGCGGTCAGTCGACCCGCCATGTCGGCGCTGACCACGGGGCTCGAGCGCCAGGGCTGGATCGAGCGGGAGGCGTCCCCCGCGGACCGCCGGGGCGTGTCCTTCGTCGCCACCGATGCCGGCCGCGAGCAGTTCGCCCGCGCCGAGGAGCTGCTGCGCGGGCGCTTCGGGACGGTGCTCGGCGACGCCACCGTCGCGCTGCAGGCGCTCGACACCGACGCCCTCGAAGCCGCGCTCGACCAGCAGGCCGAGCAGGACTTCCCCACCACCGACCCGACACCGGAGGCGCCGTGACCTTCGACCCCACCGACCCCGAGACCCGCCAGTGCCCCCACCCGCACTACGAGCGGATGCGGGCCGAGGAGCCCGTGGCCTGGATCGAGGCCAGCCAGGAGTACCTGGTCACCCGTCACGACCTGGTGCTGGAGGTGCTGCGGCACCCCGAGACCTTCTCCTCGCGCCGGACCCGGGCGCTCATGCCGCTCACCCGGGAGGACCTGGCCCGGGTCAAGGCGGCCCAGGACGAGGGCCACCCCCGCCTGGCCATGTTGATCGCGGCCGACGCCCCCGACCACACCCGCCACCGCCGCCTGGTGTCGAAGGCGTTCTCCCCTCGTGCGATCGCCGCCCGGGAGCCCAGCGTCCGGGCCATCACCACCCGCCTCATCGACTCGTGGATCGACCGGGAGCGGATCGAGTTCGTCGAGGACTTCGCCGTGCCCCTCCCCGTGGAGGTCATCGCCGACGCCCTCAACATCCCGCACCACCTCATGGCCGACTTCAAGCGCTGGTCCGATGACGCCATCGTGGGCTTCGGCGACGGCGCCACCGTCGACGACCTGGTCGCGGCCGAGCGGGGCATCAACGACCTGCAACGCCACCTCGAGGTCGAGCTCGACGAGCGCCGGGCCCGTCCGCAGGACGACCTGCTCACCTCCCTGCTCGAGGCCCGGATCGACCAGGACGACCCCGAGGTGACCGACACCCGCCCGCTCTCCACCGCCGAGGTCCTGGGCGTCGTGCAGCAGCTCATCGTGGGCGGCAACGAGACCACGACCAAGGCCCTGACCGCGCTGATGCGGCACCTGGCCGACCACCCCGAGCACTGGGCCGAGGTCAAGGCCGATCCGGCCCGGATCCCGACGATCGTCGAGGAGTCGCTCCGCCTGTCGTCCCCGGTGCAGGGGTTCCACCGGACCGCGACCCGCGACGTCGAGCTCGGCGGCGTGCTGATCCCCAAGGGTCGCCGCCTCGTCGTCACCTACGCCTCGGCCAACCGGGACGAGGCGGTGTTCGCCGACCCGGAGCGGTTCGACCCCGAACGGGACGGCCTCGGCGACCACCTCGCCTTCGGCAAGGGGACGCACTTCTGCCTCGGGGCCCGCTTGGCCCGACTGGAGCTGCGGGTGGCCCTCGAGGAGCTGAGCCGGCGCCTCGACTCGTACACCCTGGCCGACACCAACGACTTCCGGTACAACGAGAGCTTCCTCCTCCACGGGCTGCTCGCGCTGCACCTCGACATCGTCCCGGCGCCCTGACGTGGAGCTCACCGACCGGGTCGTCGTGATCACCGGAGCGGCCGGCGGCATCGGCTCCGCCTGTGCCCACCGGTTCGCCGCCGAACGCCCGCGGCGCCTGGTGTGCGCGGACCTGGACCAGGCCGCCGCCGAGCGGGTGGCGGCCGAGGTCAACCGGTCCACCGGCTCGGACGTGGCCGTCGGTCGGGGCTGCGACGTCGGCCGCGAGGCCTCGGTGCGGGCGCTGATCGAGGAGGTGTCGGCCGCCGACGGCACCATCGACCTCTACTTCTCCAACGCCGGCATCGCCACGCTGTCGGACCCGTTCACCGACGACGACGTGTGGGACCGGGCCTGGCGGGTCAACACGATGGCCCACGTCTGGGCGGCCCGGCACCTGCTGCCCGCGTGGCGGGCCCGGGGCGACGGCCACCTCGTCACCACCGCCTCCGTCGCGGGCCTGCTCACGGCGATGGGCGACGCCGCCTACAGCGCCACCAAGCACGCCGCCGTGGGCCTGGCCGAGTGGCTGGCCATCACCTACCGCGACGACGGGGTGCGGGTGTCCACCGTGTGCCCGGCCGGCGTCGACACCCAGATGCTCGCGGTCTTCGCCGGCGACGAGGTCGACGGCGCCGACGTGGGCGGGGTCGACGTCATGAGCACGGCCGAGGCAGCCGAGCGCATCCTGGCCGGCATCCAAGCCGAGGACACGATCATCCTCACCCACCCCGAGGTCGAGCTCTTCCTCCAACGCAAGTCGAGCGACCACGGCCGGTGGGTGCGCGGCATGGTCCGCCAGTGGCGTGACCTCCGCCCCGCCCTCGGCCGCAAGGACCCCGTGTGACCGGCCGCCGGGACGGCAGGGTCGCCGTGGTCACCGGCGGGTCGAGCGATCGCGACCTCCGCAGCGCCGTCGAGCACAGGGTCTTGGCGTGAGCGGGCGGCTCGACGGCAAGGTCGCCGTCGTCACCGGCGGTTCGAGCGGGATCGGGGCGGCGACCGTCGCCTCGTTCGTCGCCGAGGGGGCCCGCGTCGTGGTCGCCGACCTGCACGAGCCCGAGCCCGACCTCTGGCCGGACGGCACGTGGCTGTTCGCCCGCACCGACGTGAGCCGGGAGGAGGACGTCGCCGCCGCGGTGGACGTCGCCGTCGCCGAGCTGGGCGGGCTCGACGTCATGGTCAACAACGCCGGCATCCTCGGCGCCGTCGGCCCGATCGCCGAGCAGGACGCCGGCGACTGGCGCCGCACCGTCGACGTGCTCGTCAACGGTGCCTTCCACGGCATCAAGCACGCCGCCCGGGTGATGGTGCCGCAGCGATCGGGCACCATCGTCTCGGTCGCCAGCATCGCCGGCCTCCAGGGCGGCATCGGCCCCCACGCCTACACGACGGCCAAGCACGCCGTCATCGGCCTGACCCGCTCCGCGGCGTCCGAGCTCGGCCCCCACGGCATCCGGGTCAACGCCGTCGCCCCCGGCGTGATGGCCACGCCGCTGAGCGCCTACGCCATCGCCGGCGACCGCTCGGCCATGGAGCGCGCGGAGGAGCAGATCGCGTCGGAGTCGCTACTGGGAACCGCCGGCACCGCCCAGGACATCGCCGACGCCGTCCTCTACCTGTCGGGCCCCGAGTCCCGCTACGTCACCGGCCACTGCCTGGTGGTCGACGCCGGCGCCACCGCCACGACGGGCTCCGCCCGGGTCCACCACCTCCGCCCTGCCCTCATCACCGAAGAGGGCCGGGTTCGCTCGTTCACGGAACGGAATAGATTTCAATAAATTTCAATATTTTTTGATGTTGTTCGTGAGGCGGCTGGCTTCCGGGGTTACAGTGGGGCGATGGCACGGAAGATCTGGACCGCCGCCGAGTTGGACGAGATGGATCCCGCCGACGTCGATGCGCTGTTCCAGGCCAGCCTGGTGAAGGATCTCGACGACGTTCCGCCCGAGCACCTCGCTCGCGTGCGCGAGCGCGTCCAGCAAAGGATCGACACCGAGTCCCCCCCGAGGTGACGCCGGACCGTCGACCGGTCCGCATCGCTGCCTCGTTCTTCGACGATCTCGACGCCCAGTTCCCGCCCGAGCGGGGACGGAACGGGGCGCCGTCGGCGCACGATTTTCTCGTGTACGAGCTCGTGCGGATCGTCGACCAGGTCGCGAGCGAGTGGGACACCCTGGCCGAGTTGATCGCCGGTCGAGGCGAGTACCGGATCTTGACCGCGGTTGGGATCCTCGTCCCCGTGTTCACCGTGGTCGGACAACTCGCCGCCGACGGCGCCATCGAGCTGATCCAGCTCGAGGTGGACCGAAGCACCGACTGGGATTGAGTCCGACTCGAGCACACCCCGCGCTGACGGCCCGAGTCGGCGACCGCCGCCGCTTCAGGCCGTCAGGCCGCCGTCGACGGTGATCTCGGCGCCGGTGGTGTAGCGGCTCTCGTCGGAGGCGAGCCAGAGGGCGAGGTCGGCGACGTCCTCGGGGCTCCCGTTCTTGCGCAAGGGCACGGTCAGCGCCGCCTCCTCCAGGGGGAGGCCGGCGATCATGTCGGTGACGATGATCCCGGGGTGGATCGAGTTGACCCGGATGCCGTGGGGGCCGAGGTCGAGCGCGGCGTTCTTGGTCATGCCCCGGACGGCCCACTTGGTGGCGCCGTAGGCGAAGGCGCCGCTGCCCTCGAGGCCGGCGATCGACGAGATGTTGATGATCGAGCCGCTGCCCTGCTCGATCATCGGCGCCGAGACGGCGTGCATGCCGAGGAACACGCCGGTCTGGTTGACGCCGACGATGCGGTGCCACATCTCGGCGGTGGTCTCGGTCAGCGAGAGCTTCCGGAAGATCCCGGCGTTGTTGACCAGGACGTCGACTCGACCGGTGTCCTCGACGATCCGGCCGACCACCTCCGCCCAGCGGTCGGGGTCGGTGACGTCGTGCTCGAGGAACACCGCGCCGGTTGCCGCCGCGGTCTCCTGTCCGGCCTCGACGCGGAAGTCGGTGATGTAGACCACCGCGCCCTCCTCGACGAAGCGGGCCGCTTCGGCCGCGCCCTGGCCCCGGGCGCCGCCGGTGATCAGGCACACCTTGCCGTCGAGGCGGCCCATCAGATCGTCCCCGCCGTCTTCAGGGCGTCGAAGCGCTCCGGCGTGAGGCCGAGCTGCTCCCGGTAGACGCGCTCGTTGTCCTCCCCCAACTGCGGCCCGGAGCGCCACACCCGGCCGCCGTGGTTGGCCAGCTTGGGCACCACGTTGGGCATGCGGATCGGGCCGAGGTCGACGTCGTCGACGGTCACGATGGCCTCCCGTTCCTCGTAGGTCTTGCTGGCCACGATGTCGGCCATCGAGAAGATGGGCGAGGCGACGACCTCCAGGTCGGCCATCCGGGCCAGGCACTCGTCCAGCGTCTGGCCCGCGATCCACGAGCGCAGCCCGGCGTCGAGCTCGGCGCCACGGGCCGCCTGCTGCTGCGGCGTGGTGAATTCCTCGACGGGCAGGCCGAGCAGCTTGGCCACGTTGGTCACCGACCGGGGGGTGGCCGACGTCACCGTCAGCCACTGGTCGTCGGCGGTCAGGAACGTGTTGACCACCGCGCCAGGAGCGATGGCCAGCTGGTTGCCGGCGCGCTGGGGCACCACGCCGAGCTGGTCGTGCACGATCACCTGCCACTCGATCAGCCGGAACAGGCTCTCGAACAGCGCGAGGTCGATCCACTCCCCCGCGAAGTCCGGCTCGTGGCGGCGGTGGAGCGCGGCGCTGATGGCGAAGGCCCCCATGAGCGCTGTGACGGTGTCACCGTGGGAGAACCCGGTGTGGACCGGGGGCCCGTCGGCGAAGCCGGTGAGGTTGACCACACCGCTCATGGCCTCGCCGACCTTGCCGAACCCCGGTCGGTCGCGATCGGTGGTGTTGGCCCCGTGGCCGGAGACCTGGAGCATCACCAGCGTCGGGTTGACGGTGTGCAGGGTGGGCCAGTCCAGCCCCCACCGCTCGAGCGTCCCCACCCGGAAGTTGGTGATGACGACGTCGGCCCAGGCCACCAGCTCGCGGGCCAGGTCCTGGCCCTCCTCGCTGCGCAGGTCGAGCGTGACCGACCGCTTGTTGCGGGCCGCCACCTTCCACCAGAGGTAGACCCCGTCCTTGACCGGGCCCATCTGCCGGGAGGGGTCGCCGTGGGTCGGGTCCTCGACGTGGACGACGTCGGCGCCGAGGTCGGCCAGCAAGGTCCCGGCGAGGGGCCCGGCGATGATCTGGCCGAATTCGACGACCTTCAGCCCGTCGAAGGTGGGCGGTCCGGCTGGTTCGGTCATATCCGACCAATCATACGCAGAGATTACTCGGTGTGGGCGAAGGCTTCGGCACGGCGACGGACCTCCTGGGCCTTCTGGTAGTCGTGGACCAGGATCGTGCGCCCCGACGGGAGCGTCACCGCCGGATCGCCGTCGGCCACCGCCGCCTCGTAGAGGCCGATCACCTCGTCGGCCGCCTCGAGCTCGGCCGCCGACGGGCTGAACACGTCGTTGATGACCTCGACGTGCGGGGGATAGAAGGTGGACGCCGACGTGTAGCCCATGGCCCGCGAGCGCTCGAGCTGGCGGCGGATCTCGTCCAGATCCCGCAGGTCCTGCGAGTACGGGAAGTCGAACGACCGGAGGCCGAACGCCCGGCCGACCATCGCCACTTGGGCGCGGGGGCCGGCGAAGGCCTCGTTCACGGTGCCGTCCGGCCCGTACAGGGGCACGCCGAGATCGGCGCTCAGGTCGCCGATGCCGAGGCCGATGCCGATCACGCCCTCCACCTGGGCGATCGCCGCCATGTTCACAACGCCGAGGGCACTCTCGATGCCGACAACGATGTCGGGCGTCGAGCCGGCGGCGGCCAACAGCGCCTTGGCCTCGAGGAGGTCCTCGGCCGAGTCGCACTTCGGGTAGCCGAGGCAGGTGACCCCCGCCTCCCCCAGCAGCTGGAGATCGTCCCGCCCCCACGGGGTGGAGAGGTGGTTGCAGCGGGCCACGAGCACCCGGCCGCCGAAGAACCCGGTGTCCTGGAGGGCGGCCGCCACCCGCGTCCGGGCGGCCTCCTTCAGCGGTGGCGGCACGCTGTCCTCGAGGTCGACGAGCACCGCGTCGGTCGGGATGCCGGGCAGCTTCGCCCACTTGCGGTCGTCCATGATCGGCGTCTCGAGCAGGCTGCGGACGCCGAGGTAGCGGTCGTTGTTCACCGCCGCACTCTACGGCAGAGTCTCTGCGCATGATAGTGTTGGTTTGTGTCGAGTGATGGGGGGCCCTTCCGCGACCGGGTGCGGGCCGTCATCGCCGAGCACGCCCCCACCGGGTTCCAAGGGGTCGGCGCCCTCGACCCCGACGAGGTCGACGGGTTCCTCGAGCGGTGGCGCAAGGTCCTCTACGACAACGGGCTCCTCGGCATCACCTGGCCGGTCGAGTACGGCGGCGCCGGACGCTCGATCGAGGACGCCATCGTCGCCGCCGAGGAGCTGACCCGGGCGGGGCTGCCGCTCGGCGTGCAGACCGACGGCTTCGGCATGCGCCTGCTGGGCAACACGCTGCTGCACTGGGGCACCCCCGAGCAGAAGGCGCACTACCTGCCCCGGATCCTCTCCGGTGAGGACCGCTGGTGCCAGGGTTACTCCGAGCCCGGCGCCGGCTCGGACCTCGCCGGCCTGACCACCACCGCGGTGCTGGACGGCGACGAGTGGCGGGTGAACGGCCAGAAGGTCTGGACCTCGGCCGGCCACGTGGCCGACCACATCTTCGTCCTCTGCCGCACCAACCCGGACGCCCCCAAGCACAAGGGCATCTCCCTGCTGCTCATGGACATGCGCCAGACCGGCGTCGAGGTCCGGCCGATCCGGATGATGTCGGGCGGCAGCGACTTCAACGAGGTCTTCTTCACCGACGCCCGGGTGCCCGCCGGCGACGTGGTCGGCGAGGTCGACGACGGCTGGGCCGTGGCGATGACCGTGCTCGGCTACGAGCGCGGCGAGAACACCGCCACCGAGATCATCCGCTTCGAGGCCGAGTGCGACCGCCTGATCGCCCTCGCGAGGGAGCGAGGGCGGGCCGACGACCCCGTGATCCGCCAGCGCGTCGCCCGCAGCTACACGAAGGTGCAGATCATGCGGTACCTGGGCGAGCAGGTGAAGGCGGACCTGCTGGCCGGGCGGGCCCCCGGGCCCGGGGCGTCGATCAACAAGCTGCTGTGGTCCGAGCACCACCAGGAGATCACCGAGCTGGCCATGGACCTGCTCGGGCCCGACGGCCTGGCCCCGACCGGTCACGCCCCCCTCATCGTGTTCGGCCCCGACGACGCCACCGCCCCGAACAGCACGGCCTCGTGGGCCACCATCTTCCTCAACGCCCGCGCCGGGACGATCTACGCCGGCACCAGCGAGGTGCAGCGCACGATCGTCGCCGAGCGGGTGCTCGGCCTGCCGAAGGAGCCCCGATGAGCCGAGGGACGAAGGCGTGGCCCGAGCGGCCCGGCGAGGAACGAGCCAGGAGCGGGAGACGATGAGCCCCACCGAGCCGCGGGTGCTGCCCACGACGCCCGACGACTGGGACGACGAGACCGCCGCGCTCATGGACAAGGTCTCCCGCCACAACGACGGCAAGGTGCTCAACGTGCTCAGCACCGTGGCCCGCCACCCCGTGCTGCTGCACCGGTGGATGCCGTTCGGCAACCACATCCTCGGCACGAACACCCTCCCCAAGCGGGCCCGCGAGCTGGCCACGCTGCGGGTCGGCCTGCTGGCCGGCTCGGCCTACGAGTGGGTCCAGCACGTGAGCATCGCCCGGGCCGTCGGGTGCACCGACGAGGAGATCGCCCGGGTCGTCGACGGCCCCGACGCGCCCGGGTGGGCGCCGGCCGACCGGGCGCTGCTCCAGGCCACCGACGAGCTCATGGCCGACGACCGGATCAGCGACGCGACCTGGGCCGCGCTCGTCGAGCACTGGAGCGAGCAGCAGCGCATGGACGTCGTCTTCACGGTGGGCCAGTACCGCATGATCTCGGCGGCGCTGAACACCTTCGGCGTGCAGATCGAGGACGACGTGGTGGAGCGGTTCCCCCCGGAGCTGTTCGAGAGCGGCCGGTTCGCGGCCGGGAACGGAGGATGAGGTGAGCGGCGCCGTGAAGGAGATCCGCTTCGACGACCTGGACGCGCTCCGGGCGGAGATCAGCGAGGAGTACACCGACTGGGGCGACGAGCTCCTGGTCGACCAGGCCATGCTCGACGACTTCGGGGACCGCACCGGTGACCGGCAGTGGATCCACGTCGACGTCGAGCGCGCTGCGGCCGAGAGCCCCTTCGGCACGACGATCGCCCACGGGCTGCTGACCCTCGCGCTCGGCCCCCGCATCCGCCCGCCCAGCCCCTTCAAGGTGGTGGGCCAGGGCAGCACCCTCAACTACGGCAGCGACGGGCTCCGCTACCTCGACCCCGTGCCCGCCGGCTCGGTGATCCACACCCGCCAGCGGCTGGTCGACGTGCAGGCCCACGCCAAGGGCACCCGGCTGACCCTGGAGATCGCCACCCACGTGGTGGGCAACGACCGACCCTCGATGGTGCGCAAGGCCGTGATCCTGCACACCCCGCCCCAAGGATGAGCCCCGTGGACATCGCCTTCGACGACCTCGACGGGCTGCGGGCCCAGATCAGCGACGAGCCCGGCGACTGGGGGCCGCCGCTGACCATCGACCAGGACCTCGTCGACTGGTTCGCCGACCTCACCGCCGACCACCAGTGGATCCACGTCGACGTCGAGCGGGCCGCCGCCGGCCCGTACGGCGGCACCATCGCCCACGGCGACCTGCTGCTCGCGGTCATGCCCGCGGTCCGACCCGACCCCGGCTTCCGGGTCACCGGCGAGCGCAGCCGGGTGAACTACGGCGCCGAGTCGTACCGCTTCCTGGCCCCGGTCCGGGTGGGCAGCACGATCCACGGCCGCATGCGCCTCGTCGACGTGCGCGAGCGGCCGCAGGGCACCCTGCTCGTCCAGGAGCTGGACCTGCGGGTGGTCGACGCGCCGAAGCCGTCGTTGCTCTACACGGGCATGCTTCTGTACCAGTCGTGACCGTCCCCGAGCTGACCAACCTCAGCGTCGACCTGACCGCACGGGTGCTGCACCTGCGAATCGACCGACCCGAGCGCCGCAACGCCCTCGACTCGGCCACCCGGGCCGCACTCATCGAGGGCGTCGACTGGGCCGCGGGCTCGGACGACGTGGGCGTGGTTGTGATCTCGGGCAACGGCGGCAAGGCGTTCGCCTCGGGCGCCGACCTGGCCGAGGGCGCGCAGCTGGACGCCGACGAGTACCGGGCCCAGGCGTCGGGCCGTCGCGTCTACGACGCGATCGCCGAGTGCCCCCGTCCGGTCATCGCCATGATCGACGGCTGGTGCCTGGGGGGCGGCTGCGAGCTGGCGCTGTCGGCCGACCTGCGCATCGCGTCCAGCCGGTCCTGCTTCGGCCAGCCCGAGGTCGGGCTCGGCCTCATCCCCGGCGGCGGCGGCACCCAGCGCCTGCCCCGCCTGATCTGGCCCGGCGCGGCGATGCGGCTGATCCTGACCGGCGAGGTGGTGGACGCCGACGAGGCGCTGCGCCTGGGCCTCGTCGAGCAGGTGGTCCCCGCCGAGGAGCTCGAGGTCGTCACCGCCACCCTCGCCGCCGCCATCGCGGCCCGCTCCCCCGTCGCCCTGGGCCTCGCGAAGCGGGCCGTCCGGGCGGCGATGGAGCTGCCGCTGACCGAAGGCCTGGCCCTGGAGCGGGACCTGATGGGCGAGGCCATGGCGAGCGAGGACGCCGCCGAGGGCCTCGCCGCCTTCCTGGCCAAGCGACCACCCGAGTTCAAGGGACGATGAGACGATGAGCGGACCGCTGTCGGGGTTGAAGGTGGTGGAGGTGGGCGTGGCCATGGCCGCCCCCTACTGCGCCATGGTGCTGGCCGACATGGGCGCCGAGGTGGTCAAGGTCGAGCGCATCGGCACCGGCGACGACAGCCGGGCCTGGCCGCCGCACCTCGAGGGGAAGCTCGGCCACTATTTCGCCTCGGCCAACCGCGGGAAGCGCAGCATCGCCGTCGACCTCAAGGCCCCCGAGGGCGTCGAGATCGTCCGGAAGCTGGCGGCCGAGGCCGACGTGTTCATCGAGAACTTCCGGGTCGGTGCCCTCGAGGCCGCCGGCCTCGGCTACGACGCCCTCGCCGCCCTCAACCCCCGCCTCGTCTACTGCTCGATCAGCGGGTTCGGCCGCACCGGTCCCCGCAAGGAGGAGCGGGCCAACGACCTGTTCATGCAGGCCTTCTCGGGATCGATGAGCGTCACCGGCGAGGTGGGCGGCGGCCCCGTGAAGATGGGCCTGTCCGTCGCCGACGTCGGCGCCGGCCTGTTCGCCACCATCGGCGTGCTGGGCGCCCTCGAGGCCCGCCACCACACCGGCCGCGGCCAGCACGTCGACACCTCCCTCCTGGAGGGCCAGTTGGCGATGCTCTCCTACCACCTGACCTTCCTGCAGGCCACGGGGATCGTCCCCGGCCCCCAGGGCTCGGGCTCCACCTTCGGCGTGCCCTACCAGGCCTTCCCCACCGCCGACGACTGGCTGGTCATCGCCGTGTTCAACGACACCATGTGGGTCAGCCTCTGCGAGGCGATGGACCACCCCGAGTGGATCACCGACCCCCGCATGATCGACGTGTCCACGAGGGTCGCCAACCGCGACGAGGTCATCGCCCTCATCACCGACGTCCTGGTGACGAAGCCCGCCGACCACTGGTCCGAGCTCCTCGGCGCCAGAGGCATCCCCTGCACGAGGGTCAACCGCCTCGACCAGGTCCTCGCCGACCCCCAAGTCGTCGAGAACGGCATGGTCGAAGAGGTCGAGGTCGAGGGTGTCGGCCCCGTCCGCCTAGCGGCGCCGCCGGTGCACTTCAGCGACGCCGGCGGGCGGGCGGCGACGCCACCCCCGTGGCTGGGCGAGCACACTCGGGACGTACTGAGTGAGCTCGGGTGCGGCGAAGAGGACATCGTTCGCCTTGCCGAGGCTGGTGCCATCGGCCTGCCCACCGACTCGGCCTAGCTGCGCTGATCGCGGGCTGAAGGTCACGCCACGCGGAAGCGTATGCGTCGCCTGCATGCCCAGACCACGAGCGATCGTTAGTAGATCGCCACAGGTCGGCCTGGAAGCAGGAGGCCCCACGCCGAGAAGTGCTCCTGGCCCGGGACTTCCTTGGGGGCGGGGGACGACTTGACCTTGCGGCCTTAGGGTTCCACGGCGTTTCACGGGGTGGCAACGAGCGACTCCGGCCTCTCGCCTGAGACGACCCACGAGAGCACCGACGGGACGACCATCGGATTGGCGAAGGTCCCACCCCAGCAGCGCGCCAACTCGGATCCTGGGTGGGGGCGGTGGATCCGCTCTGTAGGCGCTGAGCATGTGACGGATGTCATAGTTTGACAAATGCAATTCTCTTCGACTCTCGGTATACTTGCACTTGTCAAATCGACAGCCAGTTTCAGAACCGAGGTAGACCATGCGCCCGTTCAACATCACCGTCAACAAGAAGCCAGTCCCAATGACCGACCACCGCGTCACCGGCCTGCAGGTCAAGGAGGCTGCCATCGCCGCCGGCGTCGACATCGAACTCGACTTCCAGCTCTCAATCCGGCGCCCGAACGGGCGCCTGGAGGTAGTAGGAGACGACGACAAGATCGCCATCGTCGAGAAGAGCGAGTTTCGCGCAGTCGCCCCAGACGACAACTCGTGAGCGGGGCGACCACCCTCTCGCCGGAGATCGCCGGAGCGATCGACGAGATCAAGGCCACCTTCGGCGACAACTGCGTCGCCGTCACACCCGACACCGCCGGGGCGTGGGTCGAGATCGACAGCATCGATCTGGGATCCAAGTGGGCGCCTGGTTCAACATGGCTCGCGTTCCACATAGCGTCGACCTACCCATACGCCGACGTCTACCCCCTGTTCATCGACGCCACCTGCGCACTCACAACCGGTGGTCTGCCGCCGGCGGTCACCGCCGGGGCCGTCGTACCCATTCGCGAAGGGCCCTGTCTCCAGGTCTCCCGGAAGTCGAACCGCTGGGACCCGACGCGCGACACCGCAACAGGGAAAGCCTTGAAGGTCATCGACTGGCTCCGGTCCGCATGAGCCCGACCTACGAGCTCCGCGTTACTGAAACCCAGTGGCGGCGCCTGTACGACCACCTGTTCCCCGGAGACGACGATGAACACGGCGCCGCAATCCTTGCCGGGGTCGCTCACACGACCAACGGTGTGCGGCTGATCGCCCGCGATGTCATCCTCGCCCAGGACGGCGTCGACTACGTCCCCGGACGACGGGGCTACCGAATGCTCACTGCTGACTTCGTCCAGGAGGTTAGCGACCGGGCCGCCGAGGAGGGGCTCGCCTACATCGCCGTCCACTGCCACGGGGGTACGACAGGCGTCGGCCTGTCGTCCGCGGACCGCGCGTCCCAGGAGCGCGGATACCCGGCCCTCCTCGACATCCTTGGCGGTCAGCCAGTAGTTGGCGCTGTCTTCGCCGTCGCATCTGCAGCCGGCGACGTTTGGCTTCCCGATCGAAGCCGACACCCGCTCGATCGAGTGGTCGTTTCGGGGACCACTAGATTGCTCATCACTCCCAACCTCCGCGACGTCGACACCTGCGAGGGTGACTACACCCGTCAGGCACTTCTGTTTGGCGACCGTGGCCAGGAGCTGCTCCGACGAGCGACCGTCGTAGTCGTCGGGTGCGGCGGTATCGGGTCCATCCTCGTAGAGCTCCTCGCTCGCCTCGGCGTCGGGCACCTCATCGTCATCGATGACGACGTCGTCGAGCCCACAAACCTCCCGCGCTGGGTCGGGGCCCGACGTCTCGATGCCATGGAGTGGCTTACCCGTGATGGTCGCCCCGCCTGGGTCCGGCGTATCGGCCGCCGGTTTGCCCGGCCCAAGGTGAACGTCGCCGCCAGGATCGCGAAGCGGGCGAACAAGCGCTGCGAAGTCACCCGCATCAACGGTGACGTCTCCCACGAGGACGTAGCCCGGACTCTCACCGGAGCGGACTACATCTTCCTCGCTGCCGACTCGTTCCGAGCCCGCCTCGTTGTCAATGCCGTCGCGTTCCAGTACGGCATCCCCGCGGTGCAGCTCGGCGCGAAGGTCGCGGTCCGTAAGGCTGACGGCGCCATCACCGACGTATTCTCCGTCGTCCGCCCTTTCGGGCCCGAAACGGGATGCCTCTGGTGCAACAACCTCATCCCGCCCACCCGTCTCGCCGAGGAGGCCGTCGGCGTCGAGCAGGCAGGCCGACAACGCTACGTCGACGACCCTGATGTCGCTGCGCCGAGCGTCGTCACCATCAACAGCGTCGCTGCGTCCCATGCCGTGAACGAGTTCATGTTTCACATCACCGGACTGCCTCGCGCTCACGCCGGCACCAACTACTTCCGAGCCCTCCCGATCACTGGCGAAGTCGAATACACCACGCCGCGCCAGGGCCCGGAATGCTCCGAGTGCGGAGATATCCGGGCATCGCGTCGCGGCCGCGCTGACGGGCGCACGCTGCCGACCACGGACCGATGAGCGCGCAGCGGAGGCGCCGGAGCCGGAGAGTTCGCTCGCATCCACGGCATGATTGCTATCCTGCAACCGATGACCGAATCAGGCATCGCCCTCCGTTGGCGAATCAGCGCGTCGCACACATGAACCGGCGCAACTCCTTCAATGCCGAGGCCTTCTACAAGGCGCTCGACTTACAACGAGACACGAAGAGCCTCACCTGGAAAGACGTGGCCGCCGCCGCCGGCGTCAGCCCGTCGACTCTTACGCGGATGAAGCAAGGTAAGCGACCTGACGTCGACAGCATGGCTGCCTTGGCCAGCTGGGCGGGGTTGGACCTCGACACTTTCGTGGTCGGAGATGTCCGCGGCGAGGCTGAAGCACTGCCTCGCATCAGTGCGCTGCTGCGGGCCGACCCGAACCTCTCGAAAACGTCAGTGACCGCTATTGAAGAGATGTTGCGAGCCACGTACGAAGCGTTGCGGGAAGATGCCGACAGCTGACGACGACCACCTGAGCCGAGCCCAGCTGCGGAAACGGAAGCTGCCCTACGGGTTCAAAGCAGCCGCTAAGCTGCAGAGTCTGCGCGTCCGGAGCGCTGCAGGGGCAGGGGTCCACGATCGCGTCTGCTGCTTCGAGCTCGCTGACCAGCTCGACATCAAGATCATCCGCCTGAGCGAGATGCCTGAGAGCGAGTACTCCCACCACCTCACCCACGTTGAGCCGAACGCTATGTCCGCAGCAATCGTGCGACGACGAGACCGGGTTGGCATCTGGCTGAATGACAGCCACTCGCCGGCCCGCCAGCAGTCGAACCTCGCCCACGAACTCGCGCACGTGATCCTGGACCATCAGGATGCCCCGCCGCTCAACGAGACTGGGTGTCGAGAGCTCCACGCAGGTGTAGAGGCGGAGGCGGACTACTTCGGCTCGGTGCTGTTGGTCCCAGAGCCAGCGGCCGTAGAGGTGGTTCGGTCGGGAGTACCCCTCGTGAAGGCAGCGGAGCACTTTGGAGTCAGTGAGCAGATGATGAGGTGGCGGATCAACGATTCTGGCGCGCACGTGCGGACGGGCCGCGAGCGCCGGCGTGCCGACGGGCGGCATGGCTGATGTCCGATGATGCCCGTACACCAGCCGATCCGTCCCCGGAAAAGCGTCCCGCCGAAGTCCTCATCGGCGTGGAGCTAGACGAAGGCTGGGTCGTGACCGAAGGCATGCCGCTGGCCGATCACGCCACAGGCTCGACGTTCTCGGTGCCGTACATCGTCGAGCGGGAGGTCCACGGTGAGCCCGAGCGTGCATTCATGAAGGCGCTCGACCTCGCCAAGCTCACGACGATTGGTCATGATGTCGCCCGGGCCCTGGCACTCGGCACCGTGTCCTACGAGCACGAGAAGGCCATCGTCCTGCGGTGCGGATCGCGGCGCATGTCAAACGTTGTCCGCGGCATCAGTGCAGGTGAGACCGTTGCCCCCGCCGGGCGCTTCGACCCGATGTTCGGTGTCCTCTCCGCCGTGCCGTACCTCATCTTCGAGTGCGCTGATGGTGACATCCGGAAGGCCATTGAGAGCAACGGGAACGCGTTCGACGAGGCCTGGTCGCTGAACGTGATGCATGGCATCTCCAAAGGCATCGGGCAGCTCCACGCGATGTCGATCTCGCACCAAGACGTGAAGCCGTCGAACATTATGACCTTTGGGGATGATGCGAAGGTCGGAGACCTGGGGCGAGCCTCGGATGGTGTCGATGGGTCCCTGTGGAGCGGGGCCGGAATAAACGGGGACTCGACGTACGCGCCGTTGGAACTCCTCTACAACCACCCGCAGACCGACGATCGGGTCCGGCGATGGGCATGCGATATGTACCACGTCGGCTCCATGGTCGTGTTTCTCGCCACGGGCAGTGGACTCACTGCGTTGATCTTCAAGGAACTCGACCCGACGTTTCATCACCGGGTCTGGCCCAACTCCTACCGCAACGTGCTTCCGTATGTCCGGGACGCGTATGACCGCGCTCTCCTTGGTATCGCCGACCGGATCCGCGAACCGCTTCGCGGCGACCTGATGAAAGTCATCCGGGAGATGTGTGACCCTGACCCGGCCCTTCGCGGTAGCCCCCGCCTGGAGGGACTTCCGCGTTACGCCATCGGCCGGTACACATCCTTGTTCGACCGGCTGTCCAAGCAGGCCGACCTCCATCTCGCCAGGGTTCTGTCGTAGGTGGCGGCGGGCCGTACCAGGAAGGACCGCCACGTAGTACCTCGGTGGCGCAGCATCCGCAGGACCATTGAGGCAGGAGAGTTTCAGAACCTGCCTCAACAGCGTCCGCTCACAGAGGGCCAGCGCGACGATCTCGAAGGTCTTGAGTTCCGATGGTCGATCGTCGGAACCGAGCTGGCAGCGGCGGAGGTCGTTGGTGCCCACCTGGTAGCTGGAACGGCCAGCGAGTCGCACCCCGCAATCGACCTGCTCTCCAGAAGCAACAACCCGACCTACCTCGGGCTCGCGGCGCGGATCCGGGACCCCGGCCAGCCCACGGAGATTCCCGGAGCGAATCTTGGCTCCGCATCGGAAGGATTCCTTGCGTCGAAGATCCGCGACTCCAAGCGACGGATCGCTCACGACGTCCGCAACCCGATTGCATGGTCCGACCTCGCCCGGCGCTACACCGCCCTCGGTCACATCGAACAGGCCGAGAAGGCACTCACGATCGCCCGAGGCCTCGCTCCCGAGAGCCGGTATCTCCTCCGCGTCTCCGCTCGCTTCTACATTCACATCGGCAAGCCAGGTGCGGCCGCCCAACTCTTGCGGCAGTCAGCTCGAACCAACTCGGACCCCTGGCTTATGGCCACGCTCCTATCGGCTACGAGCCTCGAGAGGAAGCCGCTGCCGGGAAAGCGTGTCGCTCGGCGGATCATCGATTCGGGCCGGTTCAGGCCCATCGAGAATTCGGACCTCGTCAGCGAGATGGCGACCCTTGAACTGAAGGCGGGCGGCGACCGCGCCGCCAAGAAACTGTTCGTAGCGAGTCTCACCGCACCCACCGACAACAGCCTCGCCCAGGCCGAGTGGGCTTCCCACAAGCTCACAACCCTGGAGGTCGACCCAGAGGCGCTGCAGGTTCCATTCCGTGCCGAGGCGCTCGCCCAAGCGGCAACGCAACGAGGCCAATGGGACTTGGCGCTGGCCGAAAGCTGGGCGTGGCTCGACGATCAACCCTTCGATGCAAGTGCAGCGATTCACGCATCGTACGTCGCGGCCATCGGCAAGGAGGACTGGGAGACTAGCCAGCGCGCTGCGCAGGTGGGCCTCCGCGCTAACCCCAACGACTCGACTCTTGCCAACAACCTCGCCTACTCGCTGATCGAAATGGGCAAGCCCAATGATGCGGTGGCTGCACTGCGTACGGCGCGGGTGAACGCGCACGAGCGACTCGAACGAGTTGCCATCAGCGCAACCACCGGTCTGTTCGAGTTCCGGAGCGGCAACCCTGAGGGCGGTCGAGTGCTCTACCGGGACGCTATCGAGTTGGCACGACGGTCCAACGAAGCCGAAGCGGAGGCGATGGCCCGGGCCATGTTGGCCCGTGAAGAGCTGCGTAACGGCTTCGGGCAACAAGCCGCTGATCTACTGGGCGCCCTCGACAAACTGGTGAAACGAGTGAAGGACCCTGGGGTCCTGCGGTGCATCGAGCGGACTACGGACCTTGCTTCGGCCGTCGACTTCAGTGCCTTTGCCTCGGACGATAGGTAGCCGGTCTTCCCATCCATCCGGCGAAGCGGCAAGCAGCGCCGTCGTCCGCGCAGATCGCCGCTCGGCGAAAGCGCGTGACGGCCGCGTGATGGTCAGCGACGATGAGCTCGACTCGGGCACGGTCGCCTACCTCGTCGAGCGGGTGGTGTCGGCGCTGAGGGGGGTGGATCGCCCGTCCGGTGCCCTTGTTCGATCCCTGGCCGGACGAGTCGCCAGTGAAGGCACTAGCACGTCACTGGACATGGACGGACCCTGGCTGACCATCCGGGGCTTCGTGGCCGGGCCGGCCGACCCCGCCGTCCCAGGTTGGTCGCGTAGAGCCCATAAACGAGATCCTGTTTCCTTACAGCCCAGGCATCAGGGATAGCGCGGTCACACGTCAGGTTGGGTCACGTCAGCGCCGCCACCGCCTCGTCCAGGATCTGCAAGTGGAGGTCGACGTCGGCCTCGGTCGTCGCTGGGCACATGAGGGCCATGTTGTGGAACGGGGTCAGCAGGACGCCGCGGTTCACCAGGTAGAGGTGGAGGTAGTCCTCGAGGTCGACGTCGGTGGCGGCGTGGGACTCGGTGCCGTTGCGGGGGGCGGGCGACGTGAAGCGGTACTCGGAGCGGGCGCCGAGCTGGCTGGCCGACCACGGCAGGGCCCGGTCGGCGATGAGGCGCTCGACGCCCTCGTGGTAGCGGGTGCACAGGGCGGTCATCGCGGCGAACGCCTCCTCGGTCAGCACCTGCTCGAGCGTCGCCCGGGCCGCCGCCAGGGACAGGGCGTTGCCGGCGAGGGTGCCGCCGACGCCGCCGGTGTCCACCAGGTCCAGGTCCGAGCGGGACAGGAGGCGCTCGGCCAGGTCGGCGTGGAGCCCGTAGGCGCCGATGGGGATGCCGCCGGCGATGGCCTTGCCGAGGGTGACGATGTCGGGGTCGAGCCCCCACGCCTGCGTGCACCCACCGGGCCCGGCCGACAGCGTGTGGGTCTCGTCGATGATCAGCAGGGTCCCCGCGGCGCGGGTGAGCTCGCGCACGCCGTCGAGGTAGCCGTCCTCGGGCAGGACGATGCCCATGTTGGTCAGGGCCGGCTCCATCAACACGACGGCCACGTCACCGTGCGCTAGCTCGGCCTCGAGCGCGGCGAGGTCGTTGAACTCCACCACCCGGCTGCTCTCGGTCACGTCGCACGGCGCGCCGACGTTGCCCGGCCGCGGCACCGGCCCCGACGGCGACGTCACGATCAGCGACTCGTCGACGCTGCCGTGATAGCACCACGCGTTCACCAGCACCTTCGGCCGCCCGGTCAGCGCCCGGCACAGGCGCAGCGCCCAGCGGTTGGCGTCGGTGGCGGTCAGGGCGAAGCTCCACGAGCTGACCCCGAAGCGCCGGGTCAGCTCGGCCGCCACCGCGGCGGCGTCCTCGGTCGGCATCATCGCCGTCGCCCCGCCCGCCTCGGCATAGCGCGCCTGCACCGCGGCGACCGTCGCCGGCGGCGAGTGCCCCGCCATGGCCCCGGTGTCCCCGAGGCAGAAGTCCACGAGCTCGTGGCCGTCGAGCGTTGTGACCCTCGCCCCCGACGCCCGGTCCAGGAACAGCGGGAAGCCCCCGGCCGTCTTCGCCATCCACGTCATCGGCACCCCGCCGAAGAGGTTGGTCGCCTCCGACGCCGCCCGGCGGGACTCCGGGTTCCGCTCGGCGAAGAGGCGGCGCTCCTCCGCCAGGCCCGTGGCCAGTCGCTCCCGGTCGATCACCCGTTTCCTCCGTCCCATCGGGTCGCCATGACGGCGAGGTTCCTCTCGGCCAGGTCGCCCACCACGCCGCCGATGCCCGTGGCCAGTCGCTCGCGGTCGATCACCCGTTGCCTCCGTCTCGTCGCGCCGCCGTGGCGGCGACGTCCACCTCGCCATCGTCGCCCACGACGACGCCGTACACCTCGACCGCCCGTTCGCGGCTGACCCAACCCTCGGCCACGTCGTGGGCCACGGCCTCGGCCGGGCGGTCGACGGGCGGACCGTACCCGCCGCCGCCGGCGGTCCGGGCGACCATGCGCTCACCCGGCGCGATCACCGTCGGCCCCCAGGCGTCGACCTCCTCCAGGCGCCCGTCGGCGCCCCGTCGGTGCTGCGCCGAGGGGGCCCCGCCGAGCCCGCCCTGGGCGCCGGCGGTGGCGTTCACCGCGCCGTCGTTGGCGTAGAGGGTCTCGATCGTGCAGCCCAGCGGCCCGTACTCCACGTGCAGGCCGGGCGCTCCGCGGTGGCGGCCCGCGCCCTCACTGTCGGGCACCAGCCGCCGCTCGTGGACGACGAGGGGCTGCTTCATCTCGTCGATCTCCACGCTGTCGAGCAGCAGCGAGCCGCCGCTGCCGAGGTCGGACATGGTCAGCCACCCGTCGGTGTCGGGGCCGCCGGCACCGCCGTTGGGACCCGTGAAGAGCTGGTTGACGAACGCCGTGTCGTGCCGCGGATCGACGCCCGACACCACCGCCTCCGACGGCGAGAAGCCGGTCCCCACCTCGGCCAGGCCGATACCGACCCCGATGTCGGCCATCGACCGCTGCACGATGTTCACCACCCGGTTGGCCAGGTTGGTGGTGGCGGCCGAACAGCTGGCCGGGTGACGGGGGACGCCGACCACACAGCCGTCGCGCAGCAGCACCTCCACGCGCCGGAACGCGCCCTGGTTGTGCGGGATGGTGTGGTCGATGCTGTTGAACACGCCGATCATGGCCGAGGCCCGCGACGCCGCCTCGCTCAGGTTGAGACCGCACGGCACGCAGTCCGGGTTGTCGCGCAGGTCGACCTCGATCACCTGGCGCTCGGGGTCGACCCGCACCGTGGCCCCGACCGTGACCCCGTCGGGCAGGCCGGGCACGGGGTCGTGCGTCGTCGAGGCCGATGCCGTGCCCGCGGGCAGCGCTCCGATGGCCGCGGCCATCCGCCGCTCGCCGTAGTCGAGCCACTGCTCGGCGAACGCGTCGAGCGCCCCCCACCCCAGCTCCTCGGCCAGCTCGGCGACGGCCCGCTCGCCGATGCGCACCGTGCCCACCAGCGCCAGGTAGTCGCCCCGCCACTGGTCGGGCACCCGGATGCGCATCTCGCACATGCGCAGCACGTCGGCGCAGTCCTCGTACTCCCGCTGCACCTGCACGCAGGGGAAGATCAGCGCCCCCTCCTCGTACACGTCGCGGGCGCTGACCATGTAGGTGGTGGGCACCGAGTTGCCGCAGTCGGCCTGGTGGGCCTTGGCCAGCACCGTGAAGCGGTGCACGCCGTCGGCGTCGACCACCGGCACCAACAGCGAGTGGTCGGCCGGGTGGGTGTTGCCGTGGTACGGCGAGTTGTGCAGGTAGGCGTCCCCCGCCTTCGGCTCGGGGAAGAACTCGAGCATCGAGCGCGCCTGCAGGTCGGGGCCACCGGTCACGTGGATGGGCAGGCTCTCCGCGGTCATCAAGATGTCGCCCGCGGCGGTGAGGATGCAGCACGAGAAGTCCCGGGCGGTGTTGAGCACGCCCGACCGGCCGGACCGGGCGAGCGTGTTCTGCATCTTGCGCACGATGGCGGCGAAGCGGTTGCTGAGCACCGCCAGCTCGGCGCCGTCGAGGGTGCCCATCAGAGCTCCACGACCAGGGAGCCGGCCGGCGTGCGGCGGGCGGTCGCCCCCTTGGGGACGACCGCGGTGGTGAACGCGGACTCGATCAGCAGGGGGCCTTCGGCCGCCTCGTCGTCGCCGAGCGCGCCGAGGGCCCGGACCGGGGTCGCCACCATGCCGACCCCGTCCACGTAGGCCAGCCGCTCGGCCCCGGCGACGGTGGTGTCCTCGGCCCTGGCCGTGAGCAGCCCGCCCGAGCGCCGCAGCGGGCACCGCACCCGGGCGCCCCAGCCGACCACCTCGACCGGCGAACCGGGGTCGGAGATGCCCAGCACGGTCTCGTGCACGCCGTGGAAGTCCTCGACGAAGGCGTCCACGTCGGCGGCCGAGGCGAACCGCGGGACGCGCAACGGCACCTCGAGCTCCCAGATCTGCTGCGGGTAGCGGGCCTCGGCGTAGAGGGAGACCGTCGACGCCTCGTCGGTGGCACCGGATCGCGACACGAACGCCGCCGCCTGCCCCTCGAGGGTGGCAAGCGCGTCGTTGACCGCGTCGGCGGCGAAGGTCGCACTGGTGGTCGGCACCGTGGCCGTGTAGGCCGCGGTGAGGTCGGACATGAGCGCGCCGGCCGCGGCGAGGGCGGCGGCCACCGCGGGCAGGATCAGCCGGCGGCAGCCGAGGCGCTGGGCGACGGCGACGGCGTTGAGGCCCGCCGCTCCCCCGCCGCCGACGAGGACCGACCCGGCCGGGTCGATGCCCTGCTCGAGGCAGATCTCCTCGATGGCCCGCACCATCTGCTCGGTGGTGAGGCGGAGGACGGCCGCGGCCGCCTCCACGTCGTCGAGCCCGAGCGGCCCGCCGACGGCCTGGCGGACCGCGGCGACGGCGGCGCCGGCGTCCAGCGGCATCGCCCCGCCGGAGAAGGCGGCCGCGTCGAGGTGGCCGAGCACGACCGCGGCGTCGGTGACGGTGGCGGCCGTGCCCCCCCGCCCGTAGCAGGCGGGCCCGGGCACCGAGCCGGCGCTCTGGGGGCCGACGTGCAGCAGCCCGCCGGGGTCGACCCACGCGATGCTGCCGCCACCGGCGCCGACGCTCTTCACGTCGATCGACGGCAACCCGGTCATGTGCCCCGTGAAGCGGGGGCCGACCCACGCCGACCGGGTCCACGGGATCTGCCCGCCCCGGACGACGGTGACGTCGTAGGTGGTGCCGCCGGCGTCGGCCACGATCACCTCGGCCGAGTCGAGGTCGGCGGCCGCGTAGGCCCGCCCGGCCACGGGGGCCATCGACGGGCCGGAGTTGATCGAGAGGATCGGCGCCCGCACCACGTCGTCGGCGTCGACCACGCCGCCGCTCGACGTGACCACGAGCAGGCGGCCGCCGAAGCCCGCGTCGCCCAGCCGGGTACCGAGGTCCTGCAGGTACCGGCTCATCAACGGCTTGAGCGAGGCGTCGATGCAGGCCGACGAGGCGCGCCGGTACTCCCGCAGCGACGGGTTCAGGGCGTGGGACAGGGTGTGGGGCACGTCGGGCAGGCGCTCGGCCAGCACCTCGCCGACGACGAGCTCGTGCGCCGGGTTCACCGTCGACCACAGCAGGCACACACCCACGGCTTCCACCTCGGTGGCCGCCAGGCGATCGGCGATGGCTTCCACCGAACCCCGGTCCAGGGGCTCGAGCTCCTCGCCGGTGGCCAGCAGCCGGCCGGGCACCTCGAAGGTCAGCGATCTCGGCACGTAGGGCTCGGGATAGGGCACCGTGAAGTCGAACGGGTCCTCGCGCCCGCCCTCCCGCAGCAGCAGGACGTCGGGATGGCCGGCGGTGGTCAGGAACGCCGTCGTCGCGGTCGTCCTGGTGAGGACGGCGTTGAGCCCCCGGGTCGTGGCGTGCACGAACGTGTCGGTCGCCGCCAGCAGCTCGGACCGGGTGACCCCCCGGCGGGCCGCGGCCGCCGCCAGGACGTCGAGGATCCCCTCGGCGGGGTCGTGCGGCACCGTCGGCGCCTTGGCCAGCTCGAGGTGGCCCCCGTCCTCGAGGACGAGGTCGGTGAAGGTCCCCCCGATGTCGACCGAGATGCGCACGTCGACCTCAGAAGCCGTACTGGGAGACCGGGCCGCCGTCGGCCCCGGCCGCCGCGCCGTCGAAGGGCACGGCCAGCTCCATGGCGTCGCGCAGGTCGTCGAGGAACGGGCCCACCTGGCCGTGGTTGTGGGGCATGGGCACGACCACGATGCTGACCGGTTCCGGCACCGCCCGCGCCGAGAACATCCAGCCCCGGTCGCGCAGCTCGGTGGCCACCGGCCGCAGGTCGAGCTCGTCGCTGACGATCAGAGCGATGTTGATGCGGGTGCCCGGGTAGATCGACAGGCCGTCGATGGCGGTGGCGCCGGCGATCAGCTCGTCGCGCAGCGCCATCGACTTCAGCGACACGGCCTGGTAGCCCTCCTCGCCGAGCAGCTTCACCATGGTCCAGGCCCCGGCGATGGGGCCGGTGCCCCGGGTGCCCGTCATCGTCCCGTTCGGCGGGCAGACGGCCTTGGCGTGCTCGAGCACGCCGGCGTCGCGGAAGAACAACGTCCCGGCCGGCGGCGGCGCCATGCCGTTCTTGTGGAGGTCGGCGCTGATGGTGCTGACCCCCGGCACCCGGAAGTCCCAGAGGGGGAGCTCGGTGTCGTACCCCGAGCGCTCGAGGAACGGGAGGATGTAGCCCCCGAAGGCACCGTCGACGTGCAGATGCAGGTCGCGCTCGAGGGCGATCTCCCCGATGGCCTCGATGGGGTCGACCGTGCCGTAGGCCCACGTGCCCGCCGTGGTGAAGAGGGCCACCGTGTCCGGGCGGATCGCCGCGGCGTAGGCCTCGACGTCCACCTCGTAGAGCGAGCCCTCGACCGACGGCACGACGATCGGCTCGAGCCCGAACATCCGGCACAGCTTGGGGACGGAGTAGTGGGCGTTGGCCGGGTACACGAGGCTGCCGCCCGTGGTGATCCCCGACCGCTCGCGCCCCGCCAGGATGGCGCACATGTTCGACTCCGACCCGCCGGAGGTGACGAACCCGGCGGGCTCGGCGGCGCCGAGGATGCCGCCCATCCACGACACGATCTCGGCCTCCATCTCCCGGGCTCCGCCACCCGTGATCCACGTCTCGCCGTGCACGAAGCGCTCGTAGGCCTCGATCGACCGGTGGCGCACCTCGTCGCCCCAGGGCAGCTCCGGGCAGGCCACCAGGTGCGGGCCCTCGTCGAAGAAGTTCCGGGTCCACTCGTGGAAGCGCGAGGCCCGCTCGAGCCGGCTGAGCTCGTCGCCGAAGTCGTAGTGGTCGATACCGCTCGGGAAGCGATCGGTCATTGCGCCGTCTCCCCACCGTCGACGCGCAGGCTGGTGCCGTGCACCCAGGCCGACGCCGCGGAGGCCAGGTAGACCACCGCCGGGCTGATGTCCGTGACCTCGCCGATCCGACCGGCGGGCGTGGCCGCCTCGACCGACGCCTTGACCTCGGCGTCGGCGAAGAAGGCGGCGTTCATGGGGGTGCGCACGTTGCCCGGGGCGACCGCGTTGACCCGGATGCCCTGGGGGGCGAGCTCGACCCCGAGGGCCTTGACCAGCATCTCCACCGCCCCCTTCGAGACGCAGTAGGCGGAGTCGTTCGCCGAGCCCACGTGGCCGGCGGTCGAGGAGAGGAAGATCACCGAGCTGCCGCGCCCGAGGTGCGGCAGCGCCTCCCGGGTGAGCCGGTACGGGGCCCGGGCGTTCGTGGCCCACTGGGCGTCGATCACCGCGTCCGTGCTGTCGGCCAGCGACGCCTGCTCGTAGATGCCGGCCGAGTGCACGAGCACGTCGATGCGGCCGAACCGCTCGACCGCCGCCGCCACCACCGCCGCGGGACCGTCGTCGGCACAGAGGTCGGCGGCCACGCTCAGCGCGTCCGCCCCGGTGGCCGCCACGGCGGCCTCGGCGTCGGCGAGGCGCTCGACCGACCGGCCGACGAGGACGACCTGGCTCCCGGCCTCGCCGAGGGCGCGGGCGATCTCGGCACCGATGCCGGAGCTGGCACCGGTGACGACGGCCACTCTTCCGTGCAGGTCGAAGGGGGATGCGGTCATGCGGGGACCTTTCGGGGTCGGGAGATCAGTGGGTGCGGGGGAAGCCGAGGTCGACCGTGCTGGTCGCCGGATCGGGCCACCGCGCGGTGACAACCTTCGTGCGGGTGCAGAATCGAATGCCCTCCGGCCCGTAGATGTGGGTGTCGCCGAACAGCGACTGCCCCCACCCGCCGAACGAGTGGTAGGCCACGGGCACCGGGATCGGCACGTTGATGCCGACCATCCCGGCCTCCACCTCGAACTGGAATTGGCGGGCGGCGCCGCCGTCACGGGTGAAGATGGCGGTGCCGTTGCCGTAGGGGCTCCGGGCGATGAGCTCGACCGCCTCCTCGAAAGTGTCGACCCGCACGACGGACAGCACCGGCCCGAAGACCTCGTCGGCGTAGACCGACATGGCGGGATCGACGGTGTCGACCAGGGTGGGGCCGAGGAAGAAGCCGTCCGCGTGGCCGGCGACGGCGCAGGCCCGACCGTCGACCACCACGGCGGCGCCGGCGGACTCGGCGGCGTCGACGTAGGACGCCACCCGGTCCCGGTGCTCGGCGGTGATCAGCGGGCCCATCTCCGATTCGTCCTCGGTGCCCGGGCCGACCACCAGCGCCGACGTGCGCTCGGCGATGGCCTCGACCAGCGGGTCGGCCACGGCACCCACAGCCACGACCACCGAGACGGCCATGCAGCGCTCGCCGGCCGAGCCGAAGGCGGCCGAGACGGCGGCGTCGGCGGCGAGGCCGACGTCCGCGTCGGCCAGCACGATCATGTGGTTCTTGGCCCCACCGAGCGCCTGGACGCGCTTGCCGGCGGCGGCCGCCCGGGCGTAGATCGAGCAGGCGACGGGCGTCGAGCCCACGAAGCTGACGCCGGCGACCTCCGGGTGGTCCACCAGCCGGTCGACCGCCTCACGGTCGCCCTGGACCACGTTGAAGACGCCGTCGGGAACGCCGGCCTCGGCCACCAGCTCGGCCAGCAGGAGCGACGCCGACGGGTCGCGCTCGGACGGCTTGAGCACGAACGTGTTGCCGCAGGCGATGGCGGTGGCGAACATCCAGCACGGCACCATCACCGGGAAGTTGAACGGGGTGATCCCGGCCAGCACCCCGACGGGCTGGCGGATCGTGGTCACGTCGACACCGGTCGAGGCCTGCTCCGTGAAGGCGCCCTGGAGCAGCGTCGGCACGCCGCACGCGAACTCGACGTTCTCCAACCCTCTGGCCACCTCGCCGGCGGCGTCGGCGAGGACCTTCCCGTGCTCGGCGGTGACCAGTGCGGCCAGGTCGTGGCGGCGGCGCACCATCAGCTCGCGCAGCTCGAACAGGATCGAGGCCCGTCGGGCCACGGAGGTGGCCCGCCACTCGGGGAACGCCGCCTTCGCGGCGGCGACCGCGTCGTCGACCTCCGCGGTCGACGCCAAGGCGACCGTGGCGGTCTGGCGGCCCGTCGCCGGGTCGAACACGGGTGCCGATCGACCGGAGGCACCTTCGACGGCCTTGCCGGCGATCCAGTGGCCGATCCGCGTCACGAGCCGACCTCATCGGGAGCGGCGCCGACCGCCACGGCACCCGAGCGCTGGATGACCCGCTCGTCGGTGCCGAGGTACGACGCCACGACGAGCGGGTCGTTGCGGACCGCGTCGGGGCTCCCCTCGGCGATCACCCGCCCGGCCTCGAGGCAGTACACGCGGTCCGAGATCCCCATGATCAGCGGCATGTCGTGCTCGATCACGACCATCGCCGCACCCAGCTCGCGCCGGATGCTCACGATCAGGGGGCCGAAGGCCTCGGTCTCGCGCTGGGCCACGCCGCCCGTCGGCTCGTCGAGCAGCAGCAGCTTGGCGTCGGCCGCGACGAGGCAGCTCAGCTCCACGATGCGGCGGGTACCGGTCGAGAGGTTGGCCACGAACTGCTCGGCGTAGGCCCCCAGGCCGACGAAATCGATGAGCTCGGTGGCCTCGGCGCGCTTGCGCCGCTCACGGCCGGGCGACGGGGGCAGGCCGGTCATCGACGGCACCACCAGCGACCGCTCCCGGGCCTCGAGGGCGACCATGATCGTCTCCCGCACGGTGAGCTCGGGGTACAGCCGGGCGGCCTGGAACCCGCGGCCCATGCCCACGAGGTGGCGCTTGTGCGGGGGGAGGCCGTTGACGTCGCGGCCGAGCACCTCGATGGTCCCCGACGACGGGACGAAGCCGCTGATGGCGTTCATCAGCGTCGACTTGCCGGCGCCGTTGGTGCCGATGATCCCGACCAGCTCGCCGCCGTCCACCGCGAGCGACACGCCGTCGACGGCGGTGATGCCCCCGAAGCGAACCCGCAGGTCGTCCAGCCGGAGCCACGGCGCCCCCTCGGGGACCGCGATCTCGCGGCTCGAGCGGACCGGCACCTCGGCGGGCGCCGCCGGGGCGGCCGCCGGCTCCTTGGCGGTGAGGCGGCGGTCGGCCCAACCCAGCACGGCGTCGCGGCCCGCGTAGACGATCTGCATCAGCCCGCCGGGGAAGTACATGAGCAGCAAGAGCAGGCCGACCGCGCTGGTGAGGAGCCGGACCTCCTCGACGTCGCCGAAGGCGACGGGCAGGCCCCGGACGAACAGCGCCCCGATGATCGGGCCGGCCACCGAACCGAGACCCCCGATGACGGCCGTCGCGATCATGCGGAGCGAGTCGTCGGGGGTGAAGGCCTCGGTCGGGTTCAGCTCCACCCGGAGGGTGATGAAGAGCGCGCCGGCGAAGGCGGCCATGCCCCCGGAGATGGCGAAGGCGACGAGCTTCATCCGGGTGGCCGAGATGGTGGAGGCCGCGGCCATGTCCTCGTTCTCGTTCACGGCGATCATCGACCGGCCGAGGCCGGTGCGCCGCACGCGCGCCATGAGCGCGGTCATCAGCGCGAGGCAGGCCAGGCACAGGAAGTAGAAGCTGCGCCGGTCGGAGAAGTCGATGCCCCCGACGACCGGGGGCACCATGAACGGCGTCCTGGTGGCGAACTCCGAGCCCGTGAACGCCCCCTGGTCGAACAACCAGCTCGCCGCCGCCACCGAGAAGGCGAAGGTGATCACCGCCAGGAAGAGCCCGTGCACCCGGAGCGCGGGCAGGCCGATGAGCAGGGCGGCCACCACCCCGACGGCGGTCGCCAGCAGCACCGCCACACCCCACGGCACCTGGAGGTGCAGATCGAACAGGTCGAACGGCACCGGGATGTCGTGGTCGTGGGTGACCATCACGGTCACGACGGCGCCGACGCCGACGAACGCGAACTGGCCGAGACTGAACTGGCCGGCCCAACCCAGCAGCATCGAGAGCGGTAGCGCCACCATGGCGAAGATCAGCACGTCGGTCCACAGGAAGTCCTGGGACGGCCGGTCGAGGAAGAACGGCAGGATGGCCAGCGCGCCGAACAGCAGGCCGAAGCCGATCTTGGTGAGGTGACGGATGTACCAGAGGGCCAGCAGGCGCTCGGGGATCGGCTTCACCCGGGCGGAGAGCGAGAAGGCGGCGGGATCGCGCTGGCCGCGGACCCAGAACAGGACGAGGACCACCGCCGCGAGGAACAGCCAGAGGTCGACGATCGACTGGTTGTTGCGGTCGACGTTGGCCCGCACCACGGCCTCGAAGATCCCGACGGCCAGACCACCGACGAGGGTCAGGGGCAACGACCGCATGCGGGCGATGAGGGCCACGACCAGCGCCCGCACCATCAACGACGGGCCGATGGCGGCCGTCCCCGCTCGAACGGCGCTGCCCGGGGTGATGCCCTGGATCGGGGCGATCATGATCGCCGTCACCGCCGCGAACCCACCGGCGATGGCCCAGACGATGGTCGAGGTGGTCTTGACGCTGATCCCGAAGACACGGGCGGTGTCCGGGTTCGCCGCCGACGCCCGGACCATGAGCCCGAAGCGCGTCTTGGTCATGAACAGGGCCAGACCCAGGATGGTCACCGGGGCGACGAGGAGGACCAGGACCTCGCGGGAGACGACCAGGATCGAGTCCGTCAGCTGCCACGACACGTCGAAGGGCAGCGGGAACGCCTCGGCCGCAGCGGCGTCGGGCAGGAGGAGCCGCGCCGCGAACAGGAGCTGCGCCAGCCCGATGGTGGCGATGAGCAGGACCAGGCGCGACGACTTGGAGAGGCGCCGCACCACCGTCATCTCGACCACGACGCTGATGAGAACGCTGGCGGCCACCGCCAGGAAGAACGACGGCCAGTAGGGGATGTCGTACCCGGCCGCGAGCAGGCCGATGATGGCCACGCCGAACGCCCCGATCTCCCCCTGGGCGAAGTTCAGCACGCCGGTCGAGCGGTAGACGAGGACGAAGCCGGCGGCCAGGACGGCGTAGGTCAGACCGCTGACGGCTCCATAGAAGAGCGCCTGTTGGGTGATCTGGAAGCCGAGCATCACCCGCTTCCCCGTTCCCCGCCGAGGAACACCGCCTTGGCCAGGTCGTCGCGCTCGAGCAGCTCCTGGGCCGGACCCTCGAATTGCACCCGGCCCTTCTCCATGAAGACGGCCCGGTCGGCGAACGCGAGCGCGACGTTGAGCGACTGCTCGACGATGACCATCGTCTGGCCCTCCGCCTTCAGGCGGGCCACGACCACGAGCAGCTCCTGCAACACCGTCGGCGCCAGCCCGAGGGAGAGCTCGTCGATGAGCAGGACCTCGGGCTCGTGGACCAGGGCCATGGCGAGGGCCAGCATCTGCTGCTGGCCACCCGACAGCTGGCCGGCGGCGGTCCCCGACCGGCTCGTCAGCACCGGAAACAGGTCCATCGCCTTCGCGACCCGCTCCTGGACCTCGTGCGACGGCAAGTGGCTGGCCAGGAGCGCCGTGCGCAGGTTCTCCGCCACCGTGAGCTCGGGGAACACGCCGGCGCCGCCGCGGAGCTGGACCACGCCGACCTGGAACCGCACCTCGGCCTCGACGTAGGTCAGAGCCTGGCCGTTGAGCCGGACGACGCCGCGGTCGGGGATGCCGAGGCCGCTGATCGCTCGCAGCAGGGTCGACTTGCCGGCGCCGTTCGTGCCGAGGAGGGCCACGACCTCGCCCTTGGCCACCTCGAGGTCGACGTCGAAGAGCACCTGCACCGGGCCGTAGCTGAAGTCGAGGTTGCGGACCTGGAGGGCCGGGATGTCGCCGGGCGACCGGCGCATGCGCTGCTGTTCCTGCTGCTCCTCGAGGAGGTCCTCCACCGCGAGCGAGATGTCGCGCTTGAGGTAGCGGCCACCGGAGAAGAAGAGGAGGCCACCGATCGTGGCCGACAGCGGCACGACGATCGTGAGTGCGGTGCGCTGGCCGTGGGCATCGGAGAGCGCGCCGACGAGCAGGCTCCCGAAGAACCCGCCCATGAGGAAGGTGAAGACCGGCACGATGGCGAAGGCCTGGGCGCGCAGCCGGTAGGGAGAGACGGACGAGACGATCGGGCCCACGGCGACGAGGGCGGCGCTGGTGCAGGCGCCCGCCAGTGCGTAGAAACCGATGAGCAGGACGATCGAGTCGAAGCGCAGGCCGACCACGAGCACCAGACCGAAGGCGACGATGAAGAGCCCGGCCTGGCGCACCATGCGCTCGGGATTCTCACGGAAGGCCCGGTCGTAGAGATACCCGGCGGCGATCATGGCCACGACCGCGGGGATCTGGGCGAGCGAGAGCATCCAGCCGCGGGTGTAGGCGCCGTACTGGTAGCCGTCCCGGAGCAGCAGGCCGAGCTGCAGCGGGACCGTGATCAAGGCGAAGCCGAGGACACCGAGGCCCGTGCACACGAACCAGAAGGTCTTGATCTTCTTCATCCGCTGGTAGGCGGTGGCGATGGTGATGGGCAGCTCCTGCTTGGTGGTCTTCTCGTCGAGGAGTTCGCCGAGCACGAGCTCCTGCTCGAAGCGGCCCCGAGCCGGGTCCTTCAGGAACACGGCGGCGCCGATCGCGAAGACCACGACCACGGCGGCGATGGTCACGTACACCGTGCGCCAGCCTTCCGGGCCGCCGGCGAGGTCGGCGACGGCGCCCGCGACGAACGGCCCCAGCATGAGGCCGATCGGGGTGGCCATCGCGTAGAGCGCGAATGCCCGACCCCGACCGGGGATCGGGTACTGGTCGGCGATCAGCGAGCCGTAGACCGGGTTCGAGTAGGCGGCCCCGAAGCCGATCAGGGTGAACGCCCAGAACAGCTGGAAGGTGTTCACCGACGCCGCGACCAGCACGAGGCCGAGGCTGGCGACGAGCAACGAGACCACGACGATGAGACGCCGTGAGACCCGGTCGGCGAGCCAGCCCAACGGCACCGCACCCAGCACGAGGGCCACCCCCCCGAACGAGGCGATGCCGACGAGCTTCGTGTCGCTGATCGAGAAGGTGCTCTGGATGTCCGGGCCGAGGACGGTGGTGGTCTGGCGGTTGAACTCCTCGACGATCGTGACCAGCACGATGACGACCATCATGGCCAGTCCGCCCGCCCGCAGGGTCTCCCGCAGGCTCATGGGTGCCACGTCGACGCCGGGCAACAGGTCATCGGGGAGGACGACATCGGCCGATCGCTCGGCGTGGACCTGCTGGCTCTTGGCCTCCTCCGCCAGCACCGCCCCGGCCAGGCTGGCCGGGGCGGTGTGGGGGTTGGTCCCGTTGCGCGTGCTGGCCGCGCCGTCGTCCTCGTGCTGCATCAACCCTCCGGGATCGGGAGGAAGTCCCCCTCCGACTGGACGCAGTGGCCCTGCTCCGTGTCCGCTTCGATCTGGCACGGATACTGGAACTGGAGCCGGGTGATGGCATCCGGCGCGGTGGGCTTGCCCGGGGTGAAGCTACCGGGCGCACCCTCACCGAGGTCCACGTCGCCCAGGTTGCCCAGGGCGGCGGCGATGTCCTCTCGGGACGGGTCGGGGCCGGCGGCCTCGATCGCCCGAGCGAGCATCCGCACCATGGCGCAGTGACCCGACACCGAGCTGTAGAAGCGGGCCTCGTCGTCACCGGCCGTCGGGTCGAAGACCGTTCCGCCGGCGGCGGCGCTGTTCTCGGCGTACACCTCGTTGCACATCTGGGTGAACGGGTCCGGCTCGAACGCGTCCTCGCGCTGCTGGCCGGACTGCGCCCCGCTGATGAACACGGCGCCGTCGTACAGGGCGGCGGCGTCCTCACCGCCGAACTCGACGATCTTGCCGGTGACCAGCTCGCTGTCCTGGGCGAGGAAGCTGGTGTTGTAGAACTGGATGTCGCCGGGCTCGGCGCCCTGGGTGACCATCTCGGCGAGGTAGCCAGGCAACGACGTCGTGTCGAGCAGCGGGAAGATGACGTCGACCTCGTCGGCCAGCATCCCCTGCACCGACTCCCGAACGCCCTCGGTGCACGGTGGCCCGTCCGGGCAGCCGATGGTGTCCACGCGGACGACCTCGAGGCCCTGCTCCTCCAGCGTCTGGACGAGGCCCTCCTCCGCCACCTGCGGATCGGGGTCGGTGTCGCCGTGGACGATGCCGATCTTCTTGCCTTCCAGGTCCGGGCCGAGCTCGAGCGCGGCGTACCGGAGGATGTCCGTGGGCGAGTGCGAGACGGAGAACAGGCGACCGTCGGACTCCTCGAAGTCCGTCGCACTGAGGTCGTACGTCGTCAGGAAGATGACGTCGTTCGGTCCCGTCAGGCAGCTGGCGAGCGGCACGCCGACCCCGCTGTTCGACCACGCCGCGACCGACCGCTGCTCCTCGGCGACGTTGATGCAGGCCTCCTGGGCGGCAGCGTCGGCGTCGGGGGCGAAGCCGGGGACCGGGACCTCGACGTTCTGGAGGTCGATCTGGCGCCCGTTGATGCCGCCGCACTGGTCGTTGACGACGTCGACGAAGGTCTGCGCGTAGTCGTTCTGGTCACCCAGATCGGTCGCGAAGCCGATGCTCTCGAGGTCCTCCAGCTGCAGGCGCACGTGGGTCAGCGTGATGGAATCTGCGGTGATGCCGTCGTCGCTGGCGGTCGGGGCCTCGGCCGGCTCCCCCTCCACGGCGGTGCAGAAGGTGTCCGTACCGGTGAAGTGGCTGTCCTCGACCGGCGCCGGGGCGCTCGTCGTGGTGCCGTCGCCGGAGGCATTCTCACCGCCGCCGTCATCGCTGCTGCTGCACCCGGCCGCCACCAAGGCGAACGCGAGCACGAGTGCCGCCCCCGTCGATCGATGCCACCGTGCCCCACATCGTCGTCCTCGTCCCATCCCAGCGCTCCCCTCGATTGCCGCTGCGTACTATTCGCATGATTTCTAGCTCACCCGGACCCGCTCGTCCAGCCGCTTCCTGCCGCGGCCTCCCGGTAGCGGTCTCGCAACGCCTTCTTGGCGAGCTTCCCGGTCTCCAGTCGGGGCAGCGCGTCGACGAAGTCGATCGAGCGCGGGCACTTGAAGTGGGCCAGCTGGGATCGGCAGAACTCGATGAGCTCGGCCTCGCGTTCCGGCGTGCCGGCGTCACCCGCCCGGAGCTCCACGATCGCCTTCACCGACTCGCCGAACTCGGCGTCGGGCACCCCGATGACCGCGACATCGGCGACCAGCGGGTGGGTCAGCAGCAGCAGCTCGCTCTCCGCCGGGTAGATGTTGACGCCCCCGGAGATGATCAGGAACTCCTGGCGATCGGTCAGGTAGAGGTACCCCTCCTCGTCGACGTGGCCGACGTCGCCGAGGGTGGTCCAGAGCGGGTGCTCGGGGTGGCAGGTGGCGGCCGTCCTGGCGTCGTCGTTGTGGTAGGCGAACGGGAGCGTCTCCCGCTCGAAGTAGACGAGGCCGTCCTCACCGGTGGGCACGGGCTCGCCGCGCTCGTCGCAGATGTGGATCGACCCGAAGACCGGCCGGCCCACCGAGCCGACGTGGTGCAGCCACTCGTGGGAGTCGATGACCGTCATCCCGTTGCCCTCGGTGGCGCCGTAGTACTCCAGCACGATGGGACCCCACCACTCGATGATCCCGCGCTTGAGCTCCACGGGGCACGGCGCGGCGCCGTGCAGCGCCACCTCGTGGGTGGCGAGGTCGTAGCGCTCCCGGGTCTGCTCGGGCAGGTCGAGCAGGCGCTTGAACATGGTGGGCACCCACTGGGTGTGCGTGACGCCGTAGATCTCGATGCACCGCAGCGCCTCCTCGGCGTCGAAGCGCTCCATCAGCACGCACGTGCCACCCAGGGCCTGGGTGGCCGCCGCGAAGCCCAACGCGGCCGTGTGGTAGAGCGGGGCGGTCGAGAGGTACACCGCCCCGTCGCCCATCCCCAGGAAGTTCCTGGCCATCTTCCCGCCCGGGTTCGAGTCGATCGACTTCCCGCTGAGCGGGCGCACGATCCCCTTCGGCCGGCCCGTGGTCCCCGAGCTGTAGAACATGACCTCCCCGAGCGGTTGGTCGTCCAACGGCGTCGACGGCTGGGCGCCGACGGCCTCCTCGTAGCTGTCGAAGCCGGGGCGGAAGCCGTCGTACATGAGCCACTGCACGCCCGGGACGAGAGCGGGGAGCTGTTGGGCGACGTCGCCGAGGAGCTCCGAGCACACGACGATGCGGGCCGAGCAGTCCTCGACGATGAACGCCACCTCCGCCGCCGTGAGCGAGCGGTTGATGGGCGTGAGGTAGAGGCCGGACCGCAGCGCGGCCCAGTAGACCTCGAAGTACCGCGGGTGGTTCTCGCTGAACAGGGCGACGTGGTCCCCGGGCCGCAGCCCCGCCTCCCAGAAGACCCGGGCCAGCTGGTTCGAGCCGTCGTCCAGCTCGCGGAACGTCGTGGTCTCACCGGTGCCGGCGACGACGAGCGCCGCCCGGTCCGGCGCCTCGAGCACGTGGTGTCCCGGGTGCACGGCGCCACGTTAGCTCAAACCTTGTCGCCTGACAAGGTTTTGGGTGACGCCGGCGGGTGGACGTCAGACCGGGCTGAGCTCGGTGATGAAGCGCACGACCGCGTCATCGAAGGTGCCGGGGGCCTCGAGGTTCACGCCGTGGCCGGCGTCGGCCGGCACGACCTGGAGGTGGGGCATGGTCTCCTCGAGGAGGCGACGAGGGCCGACGAACCCCTTCTCCCGCTCCCCCACCACGAGGAGGGTGGGCACCTGGTTCGCCGCGATCCTCGACCGCGACGACGTGTCCGACCCGAAGCGCAACGTGCGGGCGAGACCGACGGGGTCGTGGAGCCCGGCGTCGTCGTACAGGGCGGCCCGGACGTCGTCGGACAGGCCCTCGACGTTGCCCGGGAACATGCGTTGGGCCCGTATGGCCTCGGTGCCCCCCTGCTCGAACGCTTCGGCCATGGCCTCCATGCGGGCCGGATCGATCCGGCCCTCGACCGCCACGGCGGCGGCGCTGTTGGTGAAGATGTGGCCGAGCACCCGCTCGGGGCGGTCGAGCACGTAGCGCAGGGTGAACGCTGCGCCCAACGACTGGCCGCAGACGAACCAGCGCTCGCACCCGACGGCCTCCCGCACGGCCTCGAACGCCGCGGGGTACGCCGCCGGTTCGTACCACTCGGGCTCCGTGGGCGACGGCGACCGCCCGTGGCCCCACAGCTCGACGGTGACCGGGCGGCAGACCTCGGCCAGGCGGGGGAGGTTGGGCAGCCAGTGGGCGCGGCTCGAGAGGAAGCCGTGCACCAGGAGGAGGTGCTCGCCGACGCCGTCGTGGACGTCGACGTGCAGCTCCGGCCCGGTCGTCACCCGCCGACGCCCTGCAGGCGCTCGATCGCGGTGCGCCACCGGGACACGTCGCCGGAGCGGGGGGTGTAGAAGCTGAGGCGTTGGACCACGTCGCCGAAACGGGCGGCCACGGCGTCGGCGAGGTCCTCCGGTGCGGCGACGACGGCGAACAGGTCGAGCACGTCGTCGGTGATCAGCGCGCCCATCTCCTCCCACCGGCCCTGCTTCGACATCGCGTTGAGCTCGTCCTGCATCTCACCGAGCCCGTGGAGGTCGAGGACCGGTCGGTAGGCCGGCGTCGAGCCGTAGAACGCGATCTGCTGGCGGGTCTTCGCCGCCGAGTCGGCCATCTGCTCCTCGGTCGTGCCGGTCACCACGAAGGCGGGACCGGAGATCTCGATGTCGGCCAACGACCGCCCGGCGGACTTCGCGCCACGCTCCAGCGCCGGCAGCGTGACCTCCCGCAGGTAGCGGTCGGTGGTGAAGGCGTGGCACAGGAACCCGTCGGCGACCTCGCCGGCCACCTCGGTCATCCGCTCGCCGACGCCGGCGAGGAAGATCTTCGCGGCGCCGTGCGGGTTGGGCCCCGGGCTGAAGAACGGTGTCATCAGGGTGTGGGTGTAGAAGTCACCCCGGAAGTCGAGCTTGGTGCCGTCCTGCCACGACGCCCAGATGGCCCGGATCGCCTCGATCATCTCCCGCATCCGAGCCGCGGGGGCCGACCAGGGCATCGAGAAGCGCCGGGTGACGTGCGGCTCGATCTGGCTGCCCAGGCCGAGGAGGAACCGGCCACCCGAGGCGGCCTGGAGGTCCCAGCCCACCTGGGCCAGGAGCATCGGGTTGCGGGCGAAGGCCACGGCGATGCCCGTGCCCAGCTCGGCCCGCTCGGTCGTCTGCGCGGCGACGGCGAGGGGGAGGAACGGGTCGTGGGCGGTCTCGGCGGTCCAGAGCCCGTCGTAGCCCTGCGCCTCCCGTTCCCGGGCGACGGCGCCGACCGCACCGAGGTCGGAACCGATGCCGCCGTCGATCTTCATAGCACGCCTTCGAGCCAGTCGAACATGAATTCCGCGGCCGTGGCGTTGGCCCCGTTCTGGCAGTGGAGCTGCGCGGTCGACTCGTCGTCGAAGAGCAGGTAGTCCTTGGAGCAGGTCAGCGCGTCGAAGAGCGGTCGGGCCTGGCCGGTCGAGAACGCCTCCTGGGAGCCGTCCATGACCAGGGTCGGGCACTCGATCTTGTCCGCGTGCGGCCGCAGGTCGCAGGCCTCGAACGCCTTCATGAGGTCGTACGGGTTCGCCACCCCGTGCTTCCACATCGAGTCCTCGATGAACCACGAGTGGGTGGCCGAGATGCCCATCACCATGTCCATGGCCGCGTTGAACGCCTCGGGCCCGGCCTCGTACTGCTCGAGCAGCTCGGGCGGGAACGACGCCTTGATCGAGCTCCCCCAGTCGAGGACGCCCGGGTTGGCGATGCAGAACGCCAGGCGCTTCTCGAACGCCGCGGCGCGCGGGGCCAGGTAGCCGCCGAAGCTCGCCCCCATCAGCCCGACCCGGTCGGGGTCGACGCCGTCCAGTTCCAGCACCCGGTCGAGGGCCGGGGTGATGGCCTGCTCCCAGTCGTGGCGGAACGGGTGCCCGTGGAGGCGGATGGCCAGGCCCTGGCCGGGCCCGTGGAGGGCAAGGCAGTGGATGCCCCGCTCGATCGCGCTGTCGTAGACCCAGCGGGTGTCGTCGGGCCAGGCGTCGCGACCCTGGTGGAAGATCAAGGTCGGTGCGGGGCCGCTCGCCTTCGGCGACCGGTAGAAGTACGCGGGCAGGACGCTGCCCTCGTAGGGCACCTCGAGGTACTCGCCCGGGTAGCCGGAGAGCTCCAGGTACCGGTCGTAGCAGTGGTAGCTGGTCTTCGTGCACGTCTCCTCACGCGGGTCCGACGGAGGGCCGAAGTGCATCAGGCCCGCCCGCCAGTAGGTGGCGGCGCGGAGGTACGCCGAGGCGGCGCTGGCCCGGTTGCCCTTGGCGTCGAACGCCTCGGCCCGGGCCTGGATGCGCTGGGCCATCGCCGACCAGGCGCCGATCCAGCTCTCCATGTCGTCGGCCACGATGTGGCGGGCCACCTCGAGGCACTCCCCGAGGTCGGTCATGCCGTACAGCATCATGCTGAGGTGGTGCTTGAACTGGTCGTCCATCACCGGGTCGTCGACGAAGGTGTACGCGGTCCAGGTGTCGCGCGAGTCGATCGACACGGGTGACTCGACGGAAGCGGCCATGGGGGATCTCCTAGGGGATGTCGAGGGCGTTGACGGGCGGGATCCGGTCGGCCCAGGGCCGGGCCTCCTCGAGCTGCGCGGCGAGGCGGAACAGCAGGCCCTCGTCGCCGTAGCGGCCGACGAACTGCAGGCCGACCGGGAGGCCGTCGTCGGTCCATGCCAGCGGGACCGACATGGCCGGCTGGCCCGTCATGTTCTGCAACATGGTGAACGGCAGGAACTTCATCGACGTCGTCATCGCCCGGTTGGGCTCCTCGGGGGTGGCCTTGAACATCCCGAGCGGCAGGGCCGGTGAGCCCACCGTCGGGGTCAGCCAGACGTCGTAGGGCTCGGAGAAGGCGGCCACCTCGTCGCAGATCGACTGGATGGTGACCTGGGCGTCCATGAGGTCGTCGGCCGACGTACCGACCGAGCGGCCCCGCTCGATGGCCGCCCACGTGCCGGGCTCGAAGTCCTCCTGGACGATCGGCTTGCCGATCTTGCGCTCCCAGTTGCGCATGTCCCAGGCGGTGCCGACGGCGGAGATGTGCCCGAAGGCGCCGGCGAGCCGGGCCACGTCCAGGCGGAGCGCCTTCTCCTCCACGTGGTGGCCGAGCTCCTCGCAGAGCTCGGCGGCGTCGAGGACGGCGCGGACGCACTCGGGATCGAGGGGCACCCCCGACGGGGCCTCGGTGCTGAACACGATGTGCAGCGGCTCGACCTCGGCCCCGACCTCCTCGAGGTAGGGCCGGCGCGGCGCGGGGGCGATGAACGGATCGCCGGGGAGGCCGCCGGCGCACGCGTCGAGCAGCGCCGCCGAGTCCCGGACCGAGATCGTCAGGGCGTGCTCCGAGAGGAAGCCCATGCGGATCGAGAGGCCCAGCTCGCGGCGGGGCGACGACGTGCGCATGCGCGTGGGCTTCAGGCCGAACACGCCGCAGCAGGCCGCCGGGACCCGGATGGAGCCACCGCTGTCGCTGCCGTTGGCCATGGGGGCCAGGCGGGCCGCGACGGCGGCGGCGGCGCCGCCGCTGGACCCACCGGCCATGCGGGTCAGGTCCCAGGGGTTGCGGGTCGGCCCGTGGAGCTCGGGCTCGGTGGTCGGCTGCATGCCGAACTCGGAGAGGTTGGTCTTGGCGCAGCACACCAGCCCGGCGGCCTTGTACCGACGGGTGATCTCGCCGTCCTCCTGCGGCACGTAGTCGGCCAGGTAGCGGCTGCCGCCGGAGGCGACCTCGCCCGCGTAGGCGGCGCCGCCGCCGTCCTTGAGCAGGAAGGGCACCCCCCGGAACGGTCCGTCGGGGAGCTCCCCCGCGGCGACCCGGTGGGCCTCCTCCTCCATCGTGGCGACGACGGCGTTGACCTCGGGGTTCACCGCCTCGATGCGACGCAGCGTCGCGTCCAGCAGCTCGAGCGGGCTGATCTCGCCCGCCCGGACCATCTCGGCCTGCGCCAAGCCGTCGATGCGCGCCAGATCGGTCACGGACGCATCTGACACCAAACCTTGTCGCCTGTCAAGGTTCTAGCCGTGGTCGGTCTCAGGACGTGCGGTCGGGCCCCTCGGGGTTCCGGTACTCGCGGGCGATGCGGTCGCGGAACGACGTGAAGAGCGCCACGACGTCGGCGGACTCGCCCTCGAGCATCCAGTGGTAGGCCAGCCCGCGGAGGGTCGCGGCGTGGAGCAGGGCCTCGGCCTGCGGGTCGATCTCGGGATTGATCGTCCCGTCCGCGATGCCCGCCTCGAGGAACTCGGTGACCACGTTCACCGTGTTCCGGTGGTACGGCTCGGCGTACTGGCGCAGTGGGGACGAGGGGCGGACCGCTTCGAACGACAGCGCCCAGAGCACCCGCATCGCCTGCGGGTCGCGCTCCAGCTGGCGGATCACGGTGTCGAGGTAGGTGAGCATCGCGTCGAGGCCGGGCAGGCCGGCGATCTCGGGCAGGACGTTGTGCTCGATCCAGTCGGAGGTGATCCGCTCCATCAGGACCTTCAGCAGGTTCTCCTTGGTCCCGAACCGCGTGGTGACCAGGCCTCGGCTGTAGCCCGCCCGCTCACCGATGGCGGCGAGGCTGGTCTGCTCGAAGCCCCGCTCGGCGATCAGGTCGCCGGCGGCCTCGAGGAGGCGTCGGGTGGAGAGCTTCGAGCGGCCCTGGACCGGCTCGACGACGCCGGGCACCCCGGCGTCGCCCGGCTCCTCCCCCGCGCGGCTCATCGGGCGGGGAGCGTAGTGCTCACGGGCGCGCGGCAAGGCGGTGGACGAGCGTGCGCTTCCACCGGCGGGCGGCCCCGAGCTCGACCGCGAGCAGCCGGGCGCGACGCAAGAAGAGGTGGGCGTCGTGCTCCCAGGTGAAGCCGATCCCGCCGTGGACGTGCAGTCCTTCTTCTGCCGCAGCTTGAAATGCCTCCGTCGCGCTGATCCGGGCCAGGCAGGCCGCGATCGCGAGCTCGTCGCTGCCCGTCGAGAGCGCCCACGCGCCGTAGTAGGCGTTGGAGCGGGCCAGCTCGACCGCGACGAACACGTCGGCCAGCTTGTGCTTGACGGCCTGGTAGGAGCCGATGGGCCGGCCGAACGTGTAGCGCTCCTTGGCGTAGCCCACGGCCAGGTCGAGGCAGCGCTGGGCCCCGCCCAGCTGCTCGAACGCGAACAGCACCGCGGCGCGGTCGTAGAGCCGGTCGAGCAGGTGGCGGCCATCGCCGTCGGCGCCGAGCACCTCGGCCGCCGCGCCGTCGAAGTGCAGGCGGGCCAGGGAGCGCGAGGGATCGAGGGACGCGAGCGGCTCCCGTCGCACGCCCTCGCCGTCCAGCTCGACCAGGGCCAGCGTCGAGCCACCGTTGGCCACCACCACGGCGAGCCCGGCGCACTCGCCGTCGGGCACCGGCGCCTTCACGCCGTGCAGGCGACCGTCCTCGAAGCGGGTCTGGAGGTCGAATCCGGCGACGCGATCCCGTCGCTCCTGGACCGCCAGCGTGGCGATGAGCTCCCCCGCGGCGAGGCGCGGGAGGTAGCGCGCCCGCTGATCGGGTGAGCCGGCCAGCAACAGGGCCTCGATCCCGAGGTAGACCGAGGAGGACAGCGGGATCGGGGCCAAAGCCCGCCCCAGCTCCTCGGCCACCAGGCAGAGCTCGAGGTAGCCGAGCCCCAGGCCGCCATCGGCCTCCGGGACGGCCAGCCCCATCCAACCCATCGCCGCCCCCGCGTCCCAGAGGTCGGCGTCGAACGGGGCGGGGCCCTCGAACACCGAGCGCACGTCGCGCAGGGTGCACCGATCGTCGAGGAGGGCGCGAGCGGCCCGCTGGAGCTCCCGGTGGTCGTCGTCGAAGTCGAAGTTCACGTCACCGTCCCGTCGGGATCTCGCGGAACGCGAGGCCCTTGTCCACCCGCGGCTCCGGGGGGAGCCCGAGGGCACGCTCGCCGATGATGTTGCGCAGGACCTCGTCGGTGCCCCCACCGATGCGGGCGGCGGGGGCGAACAGGTAGCCGTGGTCCCAGGGCAGGTGGTCGGCGGCCGGGTCGGACGCGACGACCGCACCGAAGAGGTCCTGGAGGTCGAGGGCCAGGGCCATCATGTCCTGGCGCATGCGGCCGGCGACCAGCTTGGCGATCGAGACCTCCGGCCCGGGCGGGACACCGCGCGACATCGCGGTCTGGGTGCGCCACGACGTGTAGACGACCCCCTTCGAGCGCACGTAGCAGTCCGCGATGGCCTCGCACACGGCATCGTCGCCGAGCAGGGGGCCCCGTTCGTCGTGGGTCGCCGCCGCCAACGCGATCAGCGCGCGGACCCCGAGGGCGCCGCCCGTCCCGCCGGCGCCGAGCGACGACCGTTCGTTCATCAGCGTCGTGAGCGCGACCGACCAGCCCCCGCCCACCTCGCCGAGCCGGTTGGCGTCGGGGACCCGCACCCCGGTGAGGAACACCTCGTTGAAGTTGGCGCCGCCCGTGATCTGGCGGATCGGGCGGGCGTCGATGCCGGGTGAGCGCATGTCGACCAGCAGGTAGGTGAGCCCCGCGTGCTTGCCCACGTCCGGGTCGGTGCGCACGAGCAGCAGGCCCCAGTCGGCCAGGTTCGCCGCCGACGACCACAGCTTCTGGCCGTCCACGACCCACTCGTCGCCGTCGCGGATCGCCGCGGTGCGCAGGGCGGCGAGGTCCGAGCCCGCCCCCGGCTCGCTGAACAGCTGGCACCAGATCTGCTCACCCCGGGCCATCCCGGGCAGCCAGCGCCGCTTCTGCTCGTCACTGCCGTGGGCCAGCAGCGTGGGGCCGGCCATGCCGATGCCGGCGGTGAAGACGTCGGGAGGGATCCGGAACCGCGCCTCCTCCTGAGCGAAGATCGAGCGCTGCGTCGAGGTGCCGCCCCGCCCGCCGTATTCGACCGGCCAGGTGAAGCAGGCCCACCCGGCCTCGGCCTTGCGGGCCTGCCAGGCCCGGGACCGCTCGATCTCGTCGGGGTCCTCGAATTCCGAGATCGCGGCCGGCGCCTCTCCCGGCGCCAGGGGCTCGACCTCACCCTCGAGCCAGGCCCGGGCCTCCGCCCGGAAGGTCGCCTCCTCCGGCGTGTCGTCGAGGTCCACCTCAGCCCGCCGCCTGCTGGGCGAGGAGGTCGCGCACGACCGGGCCGATCTCGGCGGGGTCCCAGCGGGCCTTCTGGCGGACCTCGGGCCCGTGGTGCCAGCCCTGCTCGATGCCGATCGTGCCCCCGCTGGCCTGGAAGACCTGCCCGGTGATGCCCTTCGCCTCCTCACTGCCCAGCCACACGACCATCGGGGCCACGTTCTCCGGGTCGGCGAAGTCGAACTTGTCCTCGGGGATGCCGACGCCGTAGCCGAGCGGCTCGGTCATCCGGGTCCGCCCGCCCGGCGAGATGGCGTTGACCGCCACGCCGTAGCGCGCCAACTCCTCGGCGGCGATGATCGTCAACGCCGCGATGCCCGCCTTGGCCGCGCCGTAGTTGGCCTGGCCGACGGCGCCGTAGAGCCCGGACGCCGAGGTGGTGTTGATGATGCGACCGTCGACCTCCTCGCCCGCCTTCACGCGGTCCCGCCAGTGGTTGGCCGCGAAGTGGCAGGTGGCGAAGGTCCCCTTGAGGTGGACCCGGATGACCGAGTCCCACTCGTCCTCGGCCATGTTGACCAGCACCCGGTCCCGCAGGATCCCAGCGTTGTTCACCAGCACGTCGAGGCGCCCGAACGCCTCGACCGCGGTGGCCACCAGCGCCTCTGCGCCCGCCCAGTCGCTCACGTCGTGGCCGTCGACGACGGCCTCGCCGCCCTCGGCCTCGATCTCGGCCACCACCTCCTGCGCCGGCGACAGCGACGCCCCGTTACCGCCGACCTCGGCGCCGAGGTCGTTGACGACGACCTTGGCCCCGTGGCGGGCGAAGGCGAGGGCGTGGCCCCGCCCGATCCCCCGGCCGGCGCCAGTGATCACGACCACCCGGTCGGCGCACAGCCCTGCCTGCCCTCCACCCATCACTCCACCCATGTCTCAACCTCCCGTGGTCGTGCCCAGCCGCGCGAACCGCGGGGGCCGCTTCTTCACGAACGAGCGCACGCCTTCGGCGGCGTCGGGCCGCTCGAAGCTCGCCAACATGAGTCGGCGGGACTCCAGCTCGGCCTCGCGGAGGCCGGCGTGGAGGTGCGTGTAGACCTGCCGCTTCATCACCGCCAGCGAGGCCGGCGAGCACCTCGCGGCGAGATCCACGATGTAGGCGCGCGCCGCGCTGAGCAGCTCGTCAGGGGGCAGCGACCGGTTGGCCAGACCGAGTGCGACGGCTTCCGAGCTGCGCACCGGACGAGCCGAGAACAGCAGGTCCATCGCCACCGTCGGGCCCACCATCCGGGGCAGCAGCCAGCCCAGGCCGTACTCGGCGACGAGGCCGCGCTCCGCGAACGTGGTGGCGAGGTGGGCGTCTTCGGCCATGAAGCGCAGGTCGCAGGCCAGGACGATGGCCAGGGCCAGGCCCACCACCGGGCCGTTGATGGCGGCGACGACCGGCTTCGGAAGCGACATCAGGAAGCTGTAGGGGCCGCGCAGGTCCTCGCTCCACGCCTCACCCGGCAGCGCCACCTCCTCGGCGACGAGCACGTCGCGGTCGCCCGCGGCGTAGGCCTCGAGCATCGTCAGATCCACGCCCGCGCAGAACCCCCGCCCCGCGCCGGTCAGGACGATGCCGACGACCGCGGGATCCGCGACCGCACGCGCGAGCGCATCGCGCACCTCCATCTCCATCGTCGGCGTCCAGGCGTTCAGCACCTCGGGCCGGTTGAGCGTGATGGTCGCGACCGGGTCGTCGACCTCGTAGAGGACCTCGCGGTACATCGTTCCCCCCGTCGTTCCGTCGGGGGGAACGTAACTCAAACCTTGCTAGCTGACAAGGTTCACTCGGCGAACGGGCGGCCGGCTCCGAAGGCCAGTTCGAGGAAGCGGTCGGCCATGCGGGCGTACCCCGCCTCGTTCGGGTGCAGGCCGTCGGGGAGGTCGCCGGCGTCGGCCGGACCGAACAGCGCCGGCCCGTCGAGCAGGTGCAGGTGCTCGTCGCCGGCGTCGCGCCGGGCAGCGACCGCTGCCGCCATGAGCTCGCGGACGCGCACGAGGTGGAGCGCACCGTCGGCGAGCTCCGGTGGGCGGGGGACCGGGCGGAACACCCCGTCGGCGCCCTCGACGTGCGGCCCCGGCCGGGTCTCGGCCATCGGGCAGTGGATCGGCGTGGCCACGATCAGGGGCGTGGCGGGGTGACCCTCGCGGATCGTGTCGAGGAAGCCGTGCAGGGCGGGGACGAAGGCCCGCTCGCGCATCGTGTCGCCGTTCACCACGTTGATGCCGAGCTTCAGGCTGATGAGGTCTGCGGGGAGGTCGCGGATGGTGCGGGCCACGCACGGATCGAGCAGGCACTGGCCGGCGAAGGCGAGGTCCGCCAGGTCCACCCCCGCGCCGCGGGCCACGAGCGCGGGCCACGTCCGGGTCGGACGGTGCACCTCCATGCAGTGGCTGATCGAGCTGCCGTGGTGCACCCAGCGCCGACGGTGCCCGGACGCGGGAGCGAGCGTCGCTCCGCTCGTGAGCCGGCCGTCGCGGAGCTCGAGGGTGGTGGCGTGGGGCAGCCACACCTCGACCCGGGCGGCGGGGTCGCCGGGCAGGCCGTCGAAGCGGACGGTGGCCGTCGCGCCTTCGACGACGTCGAAGACGCCGGCGCCGAGCTCGACGACGACCCGGGTCCCGTCGACGACGACTTGGGTGTCGACCTCCTCCCCGTCGACGACCAGGTCGAACGCCGCGCTGGTCGGGCCGACCGGCGAGCCGTCCACCTCGAGGAAGGTGGCGAGGACGTCGAGCTCCAGGGTCGTGGCGTCGGTGGCCAGCTCGAAGCGGATGCCGGCGGGCATGCCGGCCATCACCTCGAGGGCGGGGTCCGCGGCCTGCGCCGCGGTCCAGCTCGGGAGCCGGCGGAGCGCGACGCCGGTCTCGGTGCGGGCCAGCTCCTGCACGCCCCGCAGGGTGGCCAGGAGTTCCTCGAATCGGCTATCCATAACCCTGCGTATAGTAGTGAGAGACCGAGACGGAGGGGGACCCAGGGTGGACGACAGGACGCGGTGGCAGGAGGCGATGGACATCGCCAACATCCCCACCCTGTTGATGGTGCTGGTCCACCTGACCGGAGACCGTCGGTGGCTGGACGAGCCCTACCGCCCCACGCGCACGCGGGGCCTCGACGACAACGACACCGGTGGGTTGCCCGAGGACGTCCAGGACGAGATCCGGGCTGCGGCGCTGGAGGCCATCGTCGCCTGGGACGCCGGCGCCCCCGTGGCGATCGACGCCCCGTCGCCCGAGCTGCTGCTCGAGATGATGGAGGCCTGCGTCGGCCAGGACGTGCCCGAGGCCTACGCCCCGATCATCGCCAACGAGCTGCGGCTGTTCGAGCGGCCCGCCGAGCGCCTCGACCCCCCGCCGGGCTTCGAGGTGCTGATCGTCGGCGCCGGCATCTCCGGGGTGTGCGCCGCCGTGCGCCTGGCGGACGCCGGCATCCCCTACCGGATCCTCGAGCGCAACGACGCCGTCGGCGGGACCTGGCTGGAGAACCGCTATCCCGGGTGCGGGGTGGACACGCCGAGCTACCTCTACACCTTCTCGTTCGCCCGGGCCGACTGGTCGAAGTACTTCTCGTTGCGGGACGAGCTGCACGCCTACGTCTCCCGCGTGGCGGCCGATTTCGGGGTGACCGACCACATCACCTTCGGGACCGAGGTGGTGTCGGCCACTTGGGACGAGGACGCACTGCAGTGGATCGTGGAGACCCAGGACCGGGACGGTACGCCGACGACCCACCGGGCCAACGTCGTCATCAGCGCCGTCGGCGCCTTCAACAAGCCCAAGATCCCCGATCTCCCCGGGGCCGATTCCTTCGTCGGCCCGGCCGCCCACACGGCGCGCTGGCCCGACGGGGGGATCGATCTGGAGGGCAAGCGCGTGGCCGTGATCGGCACGGGTGCCAGCGCGATGCAACTGGTCCCCGCCATCGCCGACACCGCCGAGTCGGTCACGGTGTTCCAGCGCACCGCGCAGTGGGCGGCGCCGTTCGACAAGTTCCACCAGGAGATCCCCGAGCCGATCCGCCACCTGCTCGCGACCGTGCCGCTCTACCACGACTGGTACCGCATCCGGCTGGCGTGGGCGTTCAACGACGTCCTGTACCCGGCGCTGCAGAAGGACCCCGAGTGGGATGGGTCGGACGGCCGGGCCATCGGCCGGGTCAACGACCGTCACCGCGCCTTCTACACCGAGTACATCGTCGCCGAGTTGGGTGACCGCCAGGACCTCCTCGACCGGGTCCTGCCCGACTATCCGCCGTACGGCAAGCGGATGCTCATGGACAACGGGTGGTTCCGGACCATGACCCGGGACGACGTCCACCTGGCCACCGACGCCGTCGAGATCCGGCCCCACGGGGTCGTGACCCGTGACGGCACCGAGCACCCCGCCGACGTGCTCGTGTGGGCGACCGGCTTCGACGTCGTGAACTTCCTCGCGCCCATGGACGTCATCGGCCGGGACGGCGTGGCCGTCCGCGACGTCTGGGGCCCCGACGATGCACGCGCCTACCTCGGCACCGCGATCCCCGGGGCGCCCAATTTCTTCTGCCTGTACGGCCCCAACGCCCAGTTCGGCCACGGCGGCAGCCTCATCACGATCATGGAGCGCCAGATGCACTACGTGATGAGCCTGCTGCGCCAGATGTTCGATGCGGGGCTGGGCTCGGTCGAGGTCCGCCAAGGGGTCCACGACGCCTACAACGCCGAGGTCGACGCCATCCACGAAGGCCTGGTGTGGACGAACGCAGGCGTCGAGAACTACTACCGGAACTCCAAGGGCCGCGTGGTCGCGATCAACCCCTTCCGCATCGTCGAGTTCTGGGCCCGCACCGAAGCGGCCGACCTCGACGACTACCGCACCGAGCCGGCAACCGTCCCCACCCCGGCCGGCTGACCCAGGAGGACGACGACCATGCCCTACGAATTCAGCCCAGAGGGCCAAGCGCTCCTCGCCGAGGTCAAGGCGTTCCTCGACGAGCACGTGTACCCCAACGAGGCCACCTACCAGCGCCAGTACGAGGAGCTCGGCGAGCACAGCTACCCGCCGATCCTCGACGAGATGAAGGCAGTCGCCCGGGCCCAGGGCCTGTGGAACCTCTTCCTCCCCCACCTCCGCCCCGGCGAGCCGGGGACGAAGCTGTCGAACGTCGACTACGCCCCCATCTCCGAGGAGCTGGGGAAGTCCGACTTCTCCTCGGAGACCCTGAACTGCTCGGCACCCGACACCGGGAACATGGAGATCCTCCACCTCTACGGCTCCGAGGCGATCCAGCAGCGCTGGCTGTCGCCGTTGCTCGAGGGCGAGATCCGCTCCGCGTTCGCCATGACCGAGCCTGCAGTGGCGTCGTCAGATGCCACCAACATCTCGCTGCGGATCGAGCGCGACGGCGACCACTACGTCCTCAACGGGCGCAAGTGGTTCACCTCCGGAATCCTGGCGCCCCGGTGCGAGGTGATGATCGTCATGGGCAAGACCGATCCGTCGGCGGCGCGGCACCTCCAGCAGTCGATGATCGTGGTGCCGAAGGACACGCCGGGCGTGACCGTCCTGCGGTCGCTCCGTGTGTTCGGTTACGAGCACCGCGGCGGTCACGGCGAGGTCGACTTCCAGGACGTGCGGGTGCCGGTGGACAACCTCCTCGGCGAGGAGGGCGGCGGCTTCGCCATCAGCCAGGCCCGCCTGGGGCCCGGGCGCATCCACCACTGCATGCGGGCGATCGGCGCCGCCGAGCGCGCCCTAGCCCTCATGGTCGAGCGGGCACTGGAGCGCACGACCTTCGGCAAGCTCGTGGCCCAGCAGGGCCTCATCCAGCACTGGATCGCCGAGTCCCGGATCGAGATCGACATGGCACGGGAGTACGTGCTGAAGACCGCCCACCTGATGGACACGGTGGGCAACAAGGCGGCCGCCACCGAGATCTCCGGGATCAAGGTGGCCGTCCCCCGCATTGCACTGAAGGTGATCGACCGGGCCATCCAGGTGCACGGCGGCGGCGGGGTCACCCAGGACTTCCCGCTGGCGGACATGTACGCCTACCACCGGACGCTGCGCATCGCGGACGGGCCCGACGAGGTCCACGAGATGACCATCGCCCGCCGGGAGCTCCTGCGCCACGACCCGGCGTTCCGCAACGCCTGAGAGCGCCGCTCAGGCGGCGACGATGTCGACGTCCAGCCGCTCCAGGCCCCGCAGCAGGAAGCTCGGGTTGTAGGGGAAGTCGTTGGTGTCCGACAGCGTCATGACCCGCACGCGCCGGGCGAGCTCCTCGAAGGCCACCCGGGCTTCGAGCCGGGCCAGCCCCGACCCGATGCAGAAGTGCGGGCCCCGTCCGAAGGCCAGGTGGTCGGTGAGGTTGGCCCGTTCGGGCTCGAACGCGTCGGGCTCGGTGAAGAGGTCCTCGTCCCGGTTTGCCGAGGCGTAGGAGAGGACGACACGGCTCCCCGCCGGGATGGCCACCCCGCCGAGCTCGACGTCCTCGGTCGTGAGCCGCCACATGGCCTGCGCGGGCGACGCCAGGCGCAACGACTCCTCCACCACCGCGGGGATGAGGTCGGGGTTCGCCCGCACCGCCGCCCACCGGTCCGGGTGATCGGCGAACAGGCGGACCATCTCCGCGATCAGCTTCGTCGTCGTCTCGTTGCCGCCCACCAGCAGCTCCTGCACCAGGCTGACGATCTCGGGGACGTCGAGCGGCCGCTTGTCGTCGACGTCGTCGTCGGCGTCGATCCGAGCGTCGAGGAGCCCGGTGAGCAGATCGTCCTGTGGCCGGGCGCGGCGCTCCTCGATCGCGGCGACGAAGAACCGCTGCAGCTCCTGGACCGTGCGGATGGCCGCGACCCGTTCGTCGACGGTCGGCGTGGCTCCGAAGGTGAGCACGGTGGCGTCGGACCACCGGCGGAAGTCGGCCAGACGGTCGTCGGGCACGTTGAGTGCCCGGGCGATCACCTCGACCGGCAACGGCACCGCGAAGTCCTCCACGACCTCGATTCGATCCCGGTCGATCCACGCGTCGATGAGCTTCGTGGTGATGGCGCGGACGGTGGGCTCGAGGACCGCGATCGCCCGCGGCGAGAACGCCTTCGACACGAGTCGCCGGTAGCGGGTGTGCACGTCGCCGTCGGCGGTGATCATCGTCTTGGGTCGGGGAAGGCCGTCGGCCATCGCCTCGGCGATCCGGCGCTGGTCGTCCGCGCTCAGGGGCAGGACGGACTTCGGGAACTGGCTGGAGAAGACCTCGGGCCGGCGCAGTGCCTCGACGACGAGCTCGTGGCGCACCACGAACCACGCGTCCAGGCGCTCGACGTAGTGCACCGGCCCCTCGGCTCGGAGCCGGGCCAGCCGCGGCTGGGGATCCTGGAGGGTGGCGGGATCGAGCGGGTCGAAGCTGCCGGTCATGACGGCGCCTGTTCGGCGCCGCCGGGAGGCCGCTCCTCGGGTCCACCTCCGGACATCACACCCCTCCCGCGCAAAACCTTCGCATGGTTAGGATGATAGTGATCAGAGCGTGATGGTGCCCGCCCGGTGTTCAGCGGCGGGCCGGGTGCAGGTCGCCCCCGCCCGCCCGCTACGAGACGGTGAGCGTCCCCGCCCCCTGTTCGAGGACGGGCCGGGTGCAGGTCGCCCCCGCCCGCCCGCTACGAGACCGTGAGCGTCCCCGCCATGTTCGGGTGCAGGTCGCAGATGTAGTCGTACTCGCCGGCGGGGAGGTTGATCTGGAGGACCTGGGCGGACACGCCGGTCTCGAGCTCGGTCTTGAAGTCGGTGTCCTTGATGTTGAGGTTGTGCTGCACGCCTTGGTCCTGGTTGTCGATCACGATCGTGTAATCGGTGTCGGCAGGAGCCTCGAGCTCGTCGGTGTCCCAGGCGATGTTGTCGGCCACGATCACGACGTCGCCGGGCGGGAGGGCGTCGCCGCCGCCGGAGGGGCCGCTGTCGCCGCTGCTGCCGCAGGCGGCGAGGCCGAAGGCCAGCGCGGCGGCGAAGGCGACCGCGAGGACGCGGGAGGTCATGGGGGCTTTGCACGTGTCGGTCACGGGCCCAACGCTAACGGGGAAGGACACGTACACTCCACCCGTGGCCGAGCACCGGACGAGAGAGTTCCATCCGGCATTCGAGGAGTACTGCGAGGCGATCTTCGAGCTCCACGAGGACGCCGTCGAGGTGATCCAGGCCCGCATCGCCGACCGCCTCGAGGTGTCACGGCCCGCCGTGTCCGAGATGATCCGCCGCATGGAGGGCGAGGGCCTCGTCACCATCGACGGTTCCATCCGCCTCACGGCCGACGGCACCCGCCTGGCCGAGCGGGTCGTGCGCCGCCACCGCCTCGCCGAGCGCTTCCTCACCGACATCCTCGACCTGTCCTGGGCCGAGGCCCACGCGGAAGCGGGCAAGTGGGAGCACGTCATCTCCGAGCACGTGGAAGAGGCCCTCAGCCGCGTCCTCGGCGACCCCACCACCTGCCCGCACGGGAACCCCATCCCGGGCAGCGACTACCACGAGCCCCTCACCGTCACCCTCGATCGACTGGGTCCGGGCGAGGCGTTCACCGTGTCGCGCATCCCCGAGGAGCTCGAGTTCACGCCCGGCCTGCTCGAGTTCCTCGAGTCCTCCGACGTGTTGCCGGGCCGGTCGGGCACGGTCACCGCCGTCTCACCCGACGGCACCCTCACGGTCGAGATCGAGGGCCGTCACGTCGGTCTGGGCAGCTTCGCCAGCGCCCGCATCCTGGTGCTGGCCGCGGCGGCCGCCGGCGCCCGCGCCTGACGCCCGCTCGCTCCGCCACCCCGCCAACAGCAGGCCTGCCAGGGCGAGCGCCCACGCCGCCGCCAGCAGTCCCGTCCGGGCCCCCGGCTGACGGAAGTCCGGTAGCACCGGTCGCAGCGCCCGCATCCACGGGTTGCGGGTGGCGTCGAAGTCGATGATGAGGCGCAGGCGCCCCTGGAGCACCTCGACGACCACCCACGCCCAGCTCAGCGCGCCCAGCACCGCCGCGACGACGAAGGGCCCCACCGCACGGCGGTGACGGTCGAGCCACCAGGCGGTGGCGACGACGAGCAGCGGGACCACCACGACGACCTGACGGCCGGGCCACCACCACCCGTGCATGGTGAGCGCCACCCAGGTGGCCGTGGCCCAACCGGCGGCGGCGGGCACCAGCAGAGCAGACCAGCCGGTGGGGCGACGCCGGACGAGTGCGCCGACGGCCACCACCGCGAACAGGAACACCGGGGCCCACGTGACGAGGCCGAACGAGCGGTCGACGAGCAGGCCGAGCAGGCGCTGGGACCGCCCGAGGTAGTCCGGGTCGACGCCGATGACGCTCGCCTCGCCCGTCTCGGCGAAGTGGTCGCCCGACGCGTAGACGGTCCACCCGCCGTAGACGACGCGGTGGAACACGACGAAGGCCACCCCGGCCACCGCGAGCCCGCCGACCAGGACCCCGGCCTCGCGCCGCCGGCCCCGCCGCCACCGGTCGAGCAGGGCAAGCGCCACCAGCGCGCCGGCGACCGGCACGTACTTCACCGCCAACCAGGGCAACGCCACGATGGCCAGCGCGAACACCACCTGGCCCCGCCGGGCGAACAGCCCGGTGAGCGCGCCGACGGCCACCGTGACCGCCAGCGCCGCGGGCAGCTCGGGGTACACCTGCACCCCGTAGGCGGCGAGCGGCGAGGCGGCCCCGAACGCCGCCGCCACACCGATGGCCACCGCCGGCGCCACCGCGAACCGGCGCACGGCGACCCAGGCGGTCGCCGCCGCCAAGAGCCCGGCCAGCGCCGCCAGCGCCAGCTTGGCCCCGGCCCAACCGCCGACCAGGACGGGCACGGCCAGGACCGCCGGCAGCAGGGGGTCGTGCGGGCTCACCGCCCGACCGTCGGCGTCGGGCTCGGTCTGGACCGGCAACTCGGCGTCGTGGAAGTCGCGCCAGCGCTCGTCGCGGAGCTCATCACTGATGTCGAGGTCGAGGTCCTCACCCAGGCTGATGGCGCTCAGCAGGTACTGCGGCTCGTCCGCCGTCGTCCGCCCGCCGTAGGTGGCGCGGGCCGGGACGGCCCAAACCGTCCACGCGGCGACGGCGAGGGCGAGGCCCGCCAACCACCACCGCAGACGGGTCCCGGACACCGTCGCACGTTATCGCTTCCGCCGACGGTCGTTGTAAGGTCTGCCTAACCCTATGCCCTCGCTCTCCGCCCGCACCCGTCCGTGGTCGTTCGTCCTCGGCTTCGTCGTCATGGTGGTCGCCGCCGTCGTGGTGGCCCGCGCCGTCGACATCGACGCCCTGCGCCAGAGCGCCGACGCCATGGCCGAGCGCCCCCTGGTCGTGGTCCTGGCCATGGCCGCCTTCGGCTCGGCCTTCCTGTTCCGGGCCCAGGCGTGGTGCCGGGTGCTCCCCCGCCTCTCGTTCCGCCAGTCGCTCGCGGGCATCCACCTCGCCTTCGGGGCCAACCACGTCCTGCCCCTGCGCCTCGGCGAGCCCCTGCGCATCGTCAGCGTCGTCCGGCGCGCGGACATCCCCCTGGCCGAGGCCACGTCGTCCACCGTGGCGCTGCGTGCCGCCGACATCCTCGCCATCGTCCTGCTCGGCATCGTGGTCGGGCCGGCCGTGGTGGCCGAGCTCCTCGGGCTGTGGGCGTGGGCGGTGCTGGCCGCGGTCCTGGCCGTGGGCGGCGCCGGCCTCTGGTGGCTCCGCCGCACCGCCCGGGGCGGCCGAGCCGACGTGCGCCTCCCCGGGCCGACCGTGGCCGCCCTCACCCTCGTCGCCTGGCTGGCCGAGAGCGTGCTGACGTGGCAGGCGTCGCACTGGGCCGGCCTCGACCTCACCTACGGCCAGGCCGTCGTGGTCACCGCGGTCGCGGTGGGCGCCCAGGTCGCGGCCATCGCCCCCAGCGGCTTCGGCACCTACGAGGCCGCCGCGGTCGCGGCCTACCTCGCCCTCGGCTTCGATGCCGGCTCGGGCCTGGCCGCCGCCCTCATGGTCCACGCCCTCACCACCGCCTATTCGCTCGTGGTCGGCGCCGTGGCCGTGTTCTCGCCCGCGCCAGGCATCCTGGGCCGCTTCCGCCTCCCCGCGACGCCCACGGCGACCACACCGGCCACCACCCCCGCCGCACTCCCGCGCGATCCCGCGGCCCCGGATCTCCGGCCCGTCGTGCTCTTCCTGCCCGCCCACGACGAGGAGGCCACCGTCGCCGACGTCGTCCGGCGGGCCCCGGCGAGCGTGCTCGGCCACCCGGTCGAGGTGCTGGTGATCGACGACGGCTCCACCGACGCCACGGCGGCGCGGGCCACCGAAGCGGGCGCCACCGTCGTGGCGATGGGCCACAACCAGGGCCTCGGCGCCGCCGTGCGCCGTGGCTTCGCCGAGGCCACCGAGCGGCGCGCCGTCGCCTCCGCGTTCTGCGACGCCGACGGAGAGTACGACCCGGCCGAGCTCGAGCGCCTCGTCACCCCGATCCTCGCCGGCGAGGCCGACTACGTGGTGGGCTCACGCTTCGCCGGCGGTCCGCGCACCATGAAGGCCCACCGGTCCTTCGGCAACCGGGTCCTGACCGCGGCCGTGAGCATCATCTCCCGACGGCGCATCACCGACGGCCAGAGCGGCTACCGGGTGCTGTCGGGCGACGCCACCGCCGCGGCCGAGGTGATCCACGACTTCAACTACGCCCAGGTGCTCACCCTCGACCTGCTGGCCAAGGGCTTCCGCTACGCCGAGGTGCCCATCACCTACCGGTTCCGGACCCACGGGCAGTCGTTCATCCGCCTGGGCACGTACCTCCGCAACGTCGTGCCCGCGGTCTACGGAGAGCTGAACCGAGCTTGACTTTTGGTGTTAGGGAGACTTAATTCTCCGGCGACACCCGACGCCAGGAGACCCGACGTGCACCATCGCCCCCTTGCCCGCCTCGCCACCGCCGCCACGGTGGCCCTGCTGCTCACCGGGGCCGCCGCCTGCACCGACGACGGCGGTGACGTGCGCTCCACCGGCTCGGCCTCGGGGTCCGGCTCCGGTTCGGGGTCGGCCTCTGGGTCGGGCTCGGGGTCCGGCTCCGCGAGCGGCATCTCCGAGGACGAAGCGGCACAGACGACAGAGAACGAGCTGATCACCGCCGCACTCGCGGAGTACAAGGTCTACGTCCTCGACCAGATCGACGAGACCATCGCCGCCACCACCGTGTTCACCGACGCGGTGCGCGACGGCGACGTCGCCGCCGCCCAGGAGGCCTACGCCCCGTCCCGCCAGGGCTGGGAGCGCATCGAGCCGGTGGCCGGCCTCGTCGAGGAGATCGACGGTGCCGTCGACGCCCGCGTGGACGACTTCGAAGGCGTGGACGACCCCGCCTTCACCGGCTGGCACCGCATCGAGTACCTGCTGTGGGAGGAGGACGACGCCGAGGCCGCCGCGCCGTTCGCCGACCAGCTCGACGAGGACCTCCAGACCCTGAAGACCGAGGTCACCGACATGGACATCCCGCCGGCCGCCCTCGTGGTGGGCGCCGCCGATCTCATCGAAGAGGTCTCCACCGGCAAGATCACCGGCGAGGAGGACCGCTACTCGCACACCGACCTCTGGGACTTCGCCGCCAACGTCGAGGGCTCCGGAGAGGGGATCGAGCTCCTCGCCCCCGCCCTCGAGGAGGCGGATCCCGAGCTGCTGTCCGCCATCGAGGCGGACTTCGACGAGCTCGACGACCAGCTCGAGGAGTACGAGGACGGGCAGGGCGGCTACCTCGACTACACCGAGCTCACCGACGAGGACCGCGACGCCATGGCCGCCACCCTGGCCGGCCTCTCCGAGCGCCTCGCCGAGATGGCAGGCGTGCTGAACCTCGAGTCGAGCTGACCGATGGCCGGGCTGAGCCGCCGGCGGTTCCTCCACACCGCCGGCGGCGCCGCCCTGCTGGGCGGCGTCGCCGGGGTGCTCCCCGCCTGTGCGAGCGCGGGCGAGGGCAGCTCGGTCGACCTCGCCACGGCGGCGCTCGACACCGACCGCCGCTACCTCGACCCACTGGGGGCCCACCAGGTCGGGGTGGTGGCCACGCACCAGGCCGAGGGCCTGCTCGCTGCGTTCACCGTCCACGCCCGCGACCGGGACGAGCTGCGGGACGCGTTCCGAGCGCTGACCGAGGAGATCCGGCGTCTCATGTCGGGCATCCCGTACGAGGAGCGTGACCCGGACTTCCCGCCGCTGCACACGGGCACCGTGGGCAACCCCGTCCCGCCGTCGGACCTCAGCGTGGTGGTCTCGGTCGGGGCGAGCCTCTTCGACGAGCGCTACGGCCTCGCCGACCGTCGACCGGTCGAGCTCGAGCCGATGCCCTTCCTCGCCAACGACCGCCTCGACCCCGACCGGACCCACGGCGACCTGCTGTTGAACATCGCCAGCGCCGACCAGGAGGTCACGCTCTTCGCGTTGCGTCAGCTGATGCGGGTCACCCGCGGCAACCTCGGCCTGCACTGGATGCTCGAGGGCTACAACCGCCGCACCGAAGCCGCTCCGGGTGAGGCCGGGGTGCGCAACCTCATGGGCTTCGTGGACGGAACCGCCAACCTCGACCCCTCCGACGACGGGCTCATGGACCGCCTCGTGTGGGTGGCTGACGGCGATCGCGAGCCGGCGTGGGCGACGGGCGGCACCTACCAGGTGGTGCGGGTCATCCGCATGTTCGTCGAGTTCTGGGACCGCACCCGCCTCGGCGAGCAGGAGGCGCTGATCGGCCGGCGCAAGTCCGATGGGGCTCCCCTCGACGGCGAGGTCGAGACCGACGTGCCCGACTACGCCGCCGACCCCGACGGCGAGCGGACACCCCTCGACGCCCACATCCGCCTGGCCAACCCGCGCACGGCCGAGACCGAGGACCAGCGCATCCTGCGCAAGGGCTTCAGCTACTCACGCGGCTTCGACGGCGACGGCCAGCTCGACCAGGGCCTCGCCTTCGTCTCCTACCAGCGCAGCCTCGAGCGCCAGTTCCTGCCCGTCCAGGCCCGCCTGGCCGGCGAGCCGCTGGAGGAGTACCTCCTGCCCGAGGGCGGCGGGTTCTTCTTCGCCCTCCCCGGCACACCCGACGAGGGCGACTTCTTGGGCGAGGGCCTGCTCCGGTGAGGAGCACCCTGCGCGTTGACAGGACCGCGCTGGTAGGGCAACCTAACAATGTGAGCCAAGCCGATGTGCTCCCCCGTATCAAGGCCGCAGACCAGCCGGGCCGACGCGGTCCGATGCTGCAGGGGTTCCAACGCATCACGGGGCAGCGCATCGTGCTCGGCGGCTCCGGCGCCCCCCGTGCCGAGTGCACCGTGTTCGGCCGGCTCCACCGCCGCGACGTCGAGCAGCGCGTCACCCTCGCCGTCGCCCTCGAGCTGGCCCGTGACGGGGTCCCCACCGTCGTGCGGGCCCACGGCGACTGACCATGGTCGTCTGCCACTGCGAGGCCGTGAACGATCGCCGCATCCGCGACGAGATCATCGAAGGGGCCCTGGACGCCGACGCGCTGGCCGAGCGCTGCGGCGCCGGTGGACAGTGCGGCGGCTGCCACGAGACCATTGAGCAGCTGTTGCGTCAGTTCGGCCTCGAGGCCACCTCCTCCGCCGCCGCCTGACGCCGGCCTCCCCCACCCCACCAGGAGCACCCATCACATGCAGGGCGACCCCGAGATCATCGAGCTGCTCAACGAGGTGTTGACGGCGGAGCTGACCGCCATCAACCAGTACTTCATCCACGCCAAGATGTGCGAGAACTGGGGTTACCAGCGCCTCGCCGCCAAGGTGCGCGACGAGTCCATCGACGAGATGAAGGACGCCGACGAGCTCATCGAGCGCATCCTCTTCCTCGAGGGTGTCCCCAACCTCCAGCGCCTCGGCAGCGTGACCGTCGGCGAGACCGTGGCCGAGCAGTTCGCCCTCGACCTCGTGGTCGAGAAGGCCGCCGTCGAGCGCTACAACCGGGGCATCGCCCTCGCCGTGGCCAAGGGCGACAACGGCACCCGCGAGCTGCTCGAGCAGCGCCTGAAGGGCGAGGAGTCCCACGCCGACTGGCTGGAGACCCAGCTCACCCTGATCGACCAGGTCGGCCTCCAGAACTACCTGTCCCAGCAGATCCACGGGGACGACTAGCGCGGCGGCGGTGCCGGAGGCGGCCACCGCCGCAGCTCGGCCTCGGTGCCGCCGCAGCGCGGGCACCGGAACCGGTCGGGGCACGCACGCACGGCCTCACTCCCCCAGGCACTCCGGTGGTCCGCGCCGCCACACGCCACGCACTGGCGAAGCCAGACCTCCGGGCCCGGTGGCTCAGCGTTCGCGCGAGGACGCCGCATCTGTCGCTCCGGCGATGAGCTCGGCCACTGCCACGCGGGCCACGACGCGCTCCAGGGTGTCGAGCAGGGCGTGCTGGAGCCCTCGGTCGCCGGCGTCGAGCTCGGCCCAGATGACCGTGACCCCGGTGACCGGATCCGCCCGCAGCGCCACGCCCCAGAGCTCGGCCATGGCGCCGAGATCGTCGTCGGGGTCGTCCTCGCCGACGCAGTCCGCCACCGCGTTCACGGACAGGGTGGTGGCGGCCACGAAGAGGTGACGGCCACCGAAGGGCACCCGCTGGATGCCCGCGGCAAGGGTGGCGCCACCGGGCGGGACACCGACGTCGACCGCGGGGTCACCGGGCAGGTCGAGCATCCTGATCGGCCGACCGTCCTCCTGCATCGACCAGCCCTTGGCCACCGCCATCCGGAACTGGCACGGCGACAGGCGGAGGCGCGGCGCCTCCCGACCCGGCTGCCCCGTCGAGCCGAGGTCGGCGTCGGCGAACGACCCGACCTCGACGTGGAGGTCCTCGCCGTCGCGGAGGCGCACCCGCAGCGCGGGGACGGCATGGGCGAGCGTGGCACTGACCCGCAGGGCGCGCATCCCCCCGGCGGTGATCACGACGGCACCTCCCCGGTGGCGCTCGGCCACCGGTCAAAGGCTGCGCAGCTCGGTCGGGAGGTCGTGGCGGTCGACGGCATGGGCACGAGTGTTAGGCATACCTAACACGTTGTCAATGCCCTGTCGGTCTCAGTCCTCCACGACGTGGGACCGGAAGCCGTCGCGCGCCTGCTGCCACGCCGCCTCGTCGAACGAGCCGTCACCGGCGAGCGCCGCGGCCGCGGCCGAACCCATGACCAGGGCGTGGTGGGTGTTGTCCGGGACGAACAGACCCTGGCGCCCGAAGGTCAGCAGCTCGGGATGGGTCGCCGCCCATTCCTCGAGGGCGGCCAGGTCGTGCTCGAAGCCGACCCGGTAGCGGGGGTAGACCCGGGGCAGGCGCCGCGCCTCGACGGCGACGGGCGCGGGGTCGGGCAGGCCGAGACGGACGAGCACGTCCTGCACGAGCGCCCCGAGGTCGGCGTCCGACATCGTCCACGTGGCGTCGCCCACGTCGGCGGGCACCTCGGCGCAGAGGACCGTGCGGTCGGCAGGGTCGGGCCCGTCGCGGTAGTTCTTGGGCTCGGACAGCCGGGCGATCGGGTTGTCCGCGGCGGGGAAGTAGTGGGCGTCGAACTCGGTCCACTGCGGGCGGTCGACCACGAGGTACACGAGGACGAGGCCGCGGTGCTCGATGCTTCCGGCGGCGGCCAGCACGCCGTCCGGCGGCGCCGGATGCGCCCAACGGACGAGGGCCGGAAGCGGTGCGGTCGACCAGACCCGCCCGGCCTCGACCGTCGAGCCGTCGACCAGATGGACACCGACCTCGTCCGGGCCGAGGGCGACGCCGTCGACCGCGACACCCAACCGGAGGTCGGCACCTGCGGCCACCGCCGCATCGGCCAGGGCCTCCGAGATCGCGCCGAAACCGGTCGCCGGGTACAGGAAGGTGCGCTTGTCGGGCGCACCGCTCGCGGACGGACCGCCCCTCGGCCGGGGCACGAGGCGGCGCAGGACGTCGGACGCGGACGAGGCACTCACCCGCCGGCGAGCCAGCTCGCCGGCCAACTGATCGGGCGGGACCCCCCAGAGCTTGGTGACGTACGGCTCGTAGAAGGTGGCCGCGACCGTCGGCCCGAGCCCCGCCCGCACCACCTCGGCGAAGGTGTCGGCCCGTGGGCGACGGAACGGGCCGAGGGCGGCGTCGCGCGTTGCCCCGAGGGCGAAGGACGGCGGCAGGCGGCGCACGAGGTCGGCCAGGCGAAGCGGGAAGGCCAGCCAACGGTCGGAGAGGTGGATGCGCCCATGGCGGGGCCGAACCTGGAGGTCGTCGCCGAGCAGGTCCCGCAGCAGGGCCAGGTGCTCGCCGGCGATGGCGGGGTGCAGGCGATGGCTGCCGAGGTCGACCCGCTGGCCGGCCACGTCGAAGCTCCCCGCCATGCCCCCGACCCGGTCCTCGGCCTCGACCACCAGGACCCCATGGCCCGCCCGGGCGGCGCCGAGCGCGGCCGCCAGGCCCGCGGGGCCGGCTCCGACGACCACGAGCTCCGCCGAACGGGGGCCCCTCGACGGCGCGCGATGATGGTGGGGTGGCGGAAGCGGCACTGCTTGTTAAGGTACCCTAACCATGGGTGAATCGATGCTGGTCCTCATCCGCGAGGGGTTCGAGGCATCGCTCATCGTCGGCATCGTGTTCGGGTACCTCCGCAAGATCGACCGGCGCGACCTCGACGGCCCGGTCTGGGCCGGGGTGGGCTTGGCCGCGGCGATCTCCGTGGTGTTCGGCGTCGTGCTGCACAACACCGTCGGCTCGTTCGAGGGCGACGCCCGCCTCCGGGCCTTCGCGGCCATCTCCTTCCTCGCAGCCGGTGTGCTGACGTGGATGGTCTTCTGGATGCGCCGCCAGAGCCGGGCCATCAAGGGCGAGCTCGAGCACCGGGTCGACGCCGCCCTCGCCTCGGACCGCGTGAAGACCGGCGTGTTGGTGGTCGCCTTCTTCGCCGTGCTGCGCGAGGGCATCGAGACCGCCCTGTTCCTCATCGCCGCCGCCACGTCCAGCACCGGTTGGGACGTGTTCATCGGGGGGCTCATCGGCCTCGGCATCGCCATCGTCCTCGGCTACCTCGTGTACTCGGGCAGCAAGGTCCTTCCCATGAAGCTGTTCTTCAACATCACCGGCATGATCGTCATCGTCTTCGCCGCGGGCTTGCTGGCCAAGGGGATCATGTTCCTCCAGGCCACCGAGTTCGACGCCCTCGACAGCCTGAACTGGGCCGTCTACGACCTCACCGGCGTCTCGTGGCTCACCACCCAGACCCAGGCCGGCCGCTTCCTCGCCGGCCTGTTCGGCTGGGACCCCCGCCCCTCCCTCGAGCAGGTGGTGGTGTGGGTGGCCTACATCATCCCCGTCACCTACCTCTTCCTGCGCCCCGACCGCCCGAGTGCGGCGGCGCCGGCACCAGCGGTGGACGAGGACCAGCCCGAGGACCTCGCCGCCGCCGCCCTGGCCGCCGAGGCCTGACCCCCGCTCGGGCCTTCAGTCGGTGAGCACCTCGGGCAGGGGCTCGGCGTGCACGAGAGTGAGGCGCTTGGTGGCGCGGGTGAGGGCGACGTAGAGCGAACGCATGCCCTGGGGCTCCTCGCGCACGATGGCGGCCGGCTCGACCACGATCGAGGCGTCGAGCTCGAGGCCCTTGACCAGCCCGACCGGCACGACGGTGACCTGCTGCTCAAGGCCGTGGCGGTCGGCGGCGCCGTGCTCGATGCCGGCGGCCTCGAGGCCCTGCGACACCGAGGCGGTGAGCGACGGCGGGCAGATGATGCCCACGCTGCCCATCCCCACGGCCTCGCTCTCCTCGACCACGAGCCGGGCCACCTCGGCCCCGATCGCCGCCGGGTCGGCCACCGCCTCGATGCGGGGATTGCTCTCGCCCTCGCGGACCGAGGACGGGGCCGTGAGATCCGGTGCGGCCAGGGCCAGCACCTTGGCCGCCAGGGCCATGTTGGCGGCAGGGATGCGGTAGCCGACGGTGAGCTCGGCCCGCTGCGACGGCCGACGGTCGGGCAGGTGGTCGAGCACTCCCTCCCAGTCGTCGTGGGCCCAGGCGCCCGTGGCCTGGGCGATGTCACCGACGATGGTCATCGAGCCGTTGAGTGAGCGCCGCGACAGCACCCGCAGCTGCATCGGCGAGAGGTCCTGGGCCTCGTCCACCACGATGTGGCCGTAGGTGCGCACCTCGTCGTCGGCGGCGGAGGGGCCGTTGCCGTTGGGCCGCTTGCGGCGCGGCGGCGGGCCCAGCAGCGTGCGCGCCTCGTCCAGCAACGGCACGTCGTCGGCGGTCCAGACCACCTCGTCGGCCGACTCGCTGCGAGGGCGGACCAGCGCGTCGGCCTCGGCGTCGGTGAGGTGGTGGCGGCCGGCCGAGCGCAGCAGGGCCCGTGATCCGAACAGGTCGTGGAGCAGCTGGCCGGGGGTGAGCACGGGCCACATCCAGTCGAGAGCCTCACGCACGGCGAGGTCGCCGCGCACCTGGGCGCGCACCTCGACCGGATCGGGCTCGAGGCGGCTGCTGGCGGCCAGGGCATCGAAGAACGACCGCTCGACGAAGCGCCGGCCGGCGTTGTGGGTGCGGAAGCGCCGGCGGGCCTCCCGGACGATGCGGTCGCTCTCGGCCACCGACAGGCGCAGCACGGTGAGCCCGTAGCCCACCTCGAGACGTTCCCGGAGCGGGCGCTCACGGTCGCGCACGGCTCGTCGCAGCACGTCGACCATGCGCTCGTCGCCCTTGACCCGCGCCGTCCGCCCGCCGTCGCGGCCCCGTACCCGCTGCTCGGGGATGAGGTCGGCCAGCACCGCCAACTCGACCCCGGCCTCGCCCAGCGAGGGCAGCACCTGCTCGATGTAGCCGAGGAAGAGGCGGTTGGGGCCCACCACGAGCACGCCCTGGCCCTCGAGCGGGAAGCGATGGGTGTACAGCAGGTACGCGGCCCGGTGGAGTGCGACCACGGTCTTTCCCGTCCCCGGGCCACCCTGCACCACGAGCACGCCGGGCAGCGGGGCGCGGATGATCTCGTCCTGCTCGCCCTGGATGGTGGCCACGATGTCGCCGAGGCGGCCCGACCGCGACGACTCCAGTGCGGCGATGAGGGCCCCGTACCCGGTGATGCCGTCGTCGGCGCCGTTGGCGTCGAGGCCCTCGATGCCGCCGAAGACCTCGTCCTCCAGACCCAGCAGCGTGCGACCCCGGGTGGCGAAGTGGCGTCGTCGGCGCAGACCCATCGGCTCTCGCCCGGTGGCCCGGTAGAAGGGCTCGGCCACCGGCGCCCGCCAGTCGACCACGAGGGGCTCCTGGTCCTCGTCGGACACGGCCAGGCGCCCGACGTGGAAGGACTCGCCGCCGGCCTCGGGCGTGCGGTCGATGCGGCCGAACACCAGCGACGCATCGCCGAGGTGGAGCTGGGACAGCCGGTTCAGGATGTTCCCCTGGAACACCTCCCGCTCCCAGCGAGCCTGCTCGGTGCCGCCCTTGCCCACCTCGAGGGTGTCCTGGAGGCGCGTGGCCGACCGCCGGTTCGCCTCGAGGCACTCGTAGGCGTGGTCGATGTAGGCCTGCTCGGCCTCGAGCTCGGGATGTCGCACCATGGGGGGTCGACCATCCTACCGGCGCCGCCCGGGGCCGCCGCCCTGCCGGAGGGGCCCAGTGTTCGGGGGTTCTACCGCTTCTTCAACATCCCGAACACGCCCCGCACCACGGTGTTGATCATCGATCGACCCTCGCGGCTGCGGAGGTAGTCGGTGACGACGTTGCCGTCGTCCTTCGACGACGAGCGCCGTCCGCCGGACCCCGACCGGGGGGCCGAGGTGCGTGGGGGCGGCTTCGGCACCTGGACCCCGCCTCCGGCCGGCGCTGGGGCGGGTGCCTCGGTGGGCGCCGTCGCGGCGGCCGCCGCCGCCATCTTCGCGGCGAGCAGCTCGCGGGCCGAGTCGCGGTCGACCTCGACCGCGTACTTCGCCCACAGGGGCGACGCCTTCGCCGCTGCGTCGAGGGTGGCGGTGTCCACCGCAGCCATCAGCGACGACGGCGCCAGCAGCTTCGTCCACACCACCGGCGTGGGCGCGCCCTTCTCGTCGAGGATGGTCACCATGGCCTCGCCCGTGCCCAGCGCCGTGAGGTCGCGCTCGAGCTCGTAGTCCTCGGTGAACGGATAGGTGCTGACCGCCGCTTTGAGGGCCTTGGCGTCACGGGGCGTGTGGGCCCGCAGGGCGTGCTGGACGCGGTTGCCCAGCTGGGCGAGGACGTCGTCGGGCACGTCGTCGGGCAGCTGGGTGACGAAGAACACCCCGATGCCCTTCGACCGGATGAGTCGCACGGTCTGGGCGACCTGCTCGACGAACTCCTTCGAGGCGTCGTCGAAGAGCAGGTGGGCCTCGTCGAAGAAGAACACCAGCTTCGGTTGGTCGAGGTCGCCGACCTCGGGCAGGTTCTGGAACAGCTCGGCGAGGAGCCACATGAGGAAGGTGGAGAACAGGCGGGGGCGGTCCTGCACGGCGGGCAGCTCGAGGCAGCTCACCTGGCCGATGCCGTCGGCACCGACGCCGAGCAGGTCGGTGACGTCGAACTCGGGCTCCCCGAAGAAGGCGTCGCCGCCCTGGGCCTCGAGCTCGCTGATCGAGCGCAGCAGCACACCCGCGGTCTGGGTGGACACCCCGCCGAGGGCCTTCAGCTCGGGCTTGCCCTCGTCGCTGGTGAGGTACTGGAGGACGGCGCGCAGGTCGGCCAGGTCGAGCAGGGGGAGGCCGGCCTCGTCGGCGTAGCGGAACACGATGGAGAGCGACGACGACTGGGTCTCGTTGGACGACATCACCTTGGCCAGCAGCTGCGGGCCGAAGCTCGACACCGGCGCCCGCACGGGCACACCGGCGCCGAGGCCCCCGAGCGAGAGGAACGTGACCGCCCGCCCGGCGGGCTGCCACTCGACGCCGAGGTCCTTGCTGCGGGCGTCGATGTGCTCGTTGGGCTGGCCTGGCTGCGAGAGGCCCGAGAGGTCGCCTTTCAGGTCGGCCGCGAACACCGGCACCCCCAGGGCGGAGAGCTGCTCGGCCATCAGCTGGAGGGTCTTGGTCTTGCCCGTGCCCGTGGCGCCGGCGATGAGGCCGTGGCGGTTGCACATCGCGGTCGGGATCTGGACGACCGCGCCGGGGTGGGTGGTGCCGTCGAGCACGCCGCGCCCGAGCACGACCGCCTTGCCGTCCACGGCGTAGGCGGCCGCGATGCGGGCCTCGAAATCTTCAGCCATACCGCCAGCCTCGCGCACGGGCGGGCGTGCGATGCTGGAGCCGATGGCGGTCGGTCTGGTGACGGGTGCGGGCGGCATCATCGGTCGGGCGTACACCATCGGGACCCTCGCCGCGCTGGCCGATCACGCCGATTGGGACGCGCTGGACGCGTCGATCATCGTGGGAACGTCGGCGGGCGCCGGGATCGGGTCCACGCTGCGCCTCGGACTCTCCCCCGCCGACCACCGCGCCCGGGTGACCGGCCGTCCCACCTCGGCCGAGGGCCACGCGCTGCTGGGTGACCTCACCTACGCGACCGACTTCGACGAGCCCGAGCCGGTGAAGGGCCTCGCCGCCCGTCGACCGCAGGCGCCCCGCCTCGTGCGCCACGGCTTCCGGCGGCCTTGGCCGACCGGGCTCGGCGTCGGCCTCTCAGGACTGTTGCCCCGCGGCACGGTGCCCATCACCCCCCTCGGCGACAAGCTCCGGCTCCTCTACGGCAACGGCTGGCCCGAGGATCCACTGTGGATCTGCAGCGTGCGCATGCGCGACGGTGCCCGGGTCGTGTTCGGCCGGGACCCCGCCCCGGGCGAGCCGGGGTGCCCGCCCCTCGCCCGTGCCGTCGAGGCCTCGTCGGCCATCCCGGGCTACTTCGAGCCGGTCGAGGTGGACGACGAGCTCTACCTCGACGGGGCCGCCCACTCGTCCACCAACGCCGACCTCCTCGCAGGCGAGGGGCTCGACGGCGTGGTCGTGATCTCACCGATGTCGGCCGTCGGCGAGGCCCTCCAGTGGCACCCCCGCTGGGCCAGCCGGGCCGGCTACCACAAGGTGCTCGGCCTCGAGGTCGACCAGGTGGAGGCGGAGGGCACGCCGGTGCTGGTGTTCGAACCCACCCTCGACGACCTGGAGCTGATGAAGGGTGGGTCGATGGACGAGTCCGTCGAGGCCGAGCTCGTCGAGGTGGCCTACGCCACGGCCACGACCCGCCTCGAGCGCCTCGCCATCACCGACCTCGCCCGCTCCTGGCGGCGCTGACGCGCCTCGAAACCCGCACCAGCGGCAGGTCAGGAGCGGTCGAGGGCGGCCCAGAAGGTGGTCAGTGCCGCGGCGGCGTCATCGGCGGAGTCGAGCATCCACCAGTGGCCACCGTCGGGGAGCGGGACGACCTCGGCACCGGTGCGCTCGGCCAGCCGACGGGCCCGGCCGGCGTTGCGGAACGGGTCCTTCATCGACTCGATCACGAGGCCCGGACCGGTGATGGCATCGATGCCGGGCCCCCACTCGTTGCCGATGTCGGCCGACGATCTGTAGAGCGTGAGGATGGCGGCGGCCATGGTGGCGTCGAGCGCCTCGGCCATCTCGGTGGCGCCCGGCTCGGGCACGCCGGCGCCGGCGAGCAGCGCGGCACGATCGGCGACCGGACCGTTGACCATGCCCTCCATGAACTCCTCGCCGGCACCGGGGGTCATCCACAGCAGGGCGAGGTCGTGCCACTTGAAGTCGGCGCCGAGATCGCCGGCGTCCGTGGCCCATGAGCGCACCAGGCCGGGCTCGTCGGCCAGCACCTTCAGCATGAGCAGCGCACCCCAGTCGTGGGTGACGAGGTCGATGTCACCGGGGGCGGACAGCGTCGCCAGTTCGCCGGCCAACCAGTCTGCGTAGCGGTACATCGTCGGCTCGAACCCGTCGGGCAGCGGGCACCCGAAGCCAGGCAGCTGGAGGAGCACGACGTCATCGCGCCCCAGCCGCTCGACGAGCGATCCCCACACCGCCGGGGTCTCGGGCACACCGTGGACGAACACCGCAGGCATCTCCCGACCGTAGTGGGCAGACCTGCTCTAGGGTCGGGCCATGGTCGCCGCCGGGCTCCCCGTCATCTGCGAGATCGAGCCGGCCACCCGGCCCGAGCTCATGCACGTGCGCCACCAGATCGGCGTGCTCAGCACCATCGCCTCCGCCTTCCTCATCCCCGACAACCACATCGGCCGGGCCACGGTGTCGAGCATCGCCGTCGCCCACGAGGTGGCGCAGATGGGAGGACGCTCGATCGCCTGCCTCAACGCCCGTGACCGCAACCTCCTCGGCTTCCGTCGCGATCTGCTCACCGCGGCGGCCTACGGGGTGGACGAGTTCCTCTTCGTCTACGGCGACCGGCCCGAGTCCGGCAAGCGGTCCGACGACCTCACGGTGCGCCTCATGATCGACGAGGCCCGGTCGTTCGCGGCCACCCACGACGCCTCGACGGGCCCGTTCCGCATCGGAGTGACCACGGGGCTCCGCCCCCTGCCCGCCTGGAAGCAGGAAGCGGACTCCCTCTTCGTGCAGGTGGGCTTCGACGTCGAGGCGCTCGTCGAATGGCGCGAGACCGTCGAATTCGCGGGGCCCGTCTACGCCGGTGTCATGGTGATCGCGTCGGCGCCGATGGCCCGCAAGCTGAGCCACGACATCCCCCAGCTGGCCGTGCCCGACCACGTCGTCGCCGCCATCGAGTCCGACCGCGACGCCGGCGTCACCCTGGCCTGCGACCTCGTCGACCAGATCGCCGCCACCGGCGCCTTCGACGGCATCCACCTCATCCCCGTCTCCCGCTACCGCGACGTCGCGCGGCAGTTGGAGTCCTAGTCCCGCTGGAGCGACATCGCGGACGGCGCCCCCTGGGGCGCCGTCCGCCTGCTTATTGGGCGATGGTCAGCGGCATGGGGAGCCCGGCGGGTGGCGCCGATCCGGAGGGTCCGAAAGATCGGGCCAATGCCTTTCCGGCCCGATTTTCGGATACCGGATCGGGGACAGGACCCGACGGGCGGGCGGTCGGCTGACCGTCAAGGGTCGGGGTGGCCAATCTCTTTGAGGGCGTCGTGGAGGGCGGTGCGGAGGCGGCGGGTGAGGGCGGGCGTGAGGTGCAGGACGAGGCCTTCGCCGGCGCGGCCGACCTCCTCGACGGTGAGCACCACCCGGGGCTCGGCGTCCTCGTAGTCGTCCGAGATGGCGACCGCCCACGAGAGGCGGGCCAGGTCGTCGTCGTCGGGTGGCTGGTCCGCAGGGTCGAAGGGGTGGTCGTCGATGGATCGCCGCATGACCCCTGACGGTACGTTGAGGACGTGCCCGCCGCCCCCGCCGAACCCACCTCGCCGGCCGCGTCCAGCGACTTCCTGCGCGCCTGCCGGGGTGAGCCCGTCGACCGCATCCCCGTCTGGTTCATGCGCCAGGCCGGGCGCTCGCTGCCCGAGTACCGGGCCGTGCGGGGCGAGGGCAGCATCCTCCAGGCCATCAAGGACCCGGAGCTCTCGGCCACCATCACCCGCCAGCCCGTCGAGCGCTACGACGTCGACGCCGCCATCCTCTACTCCGACATCGTCGTGCCCGCCGAGGCCATCGGCTTCGGGGTCGACGTGGTGCCCGGCGTGGGCCCGGTGATCGCCGAGCCGTTCACCTCGGCCTCGGACCTCGACCGCCTGCGCCCCCTCGACCCCGAGGCGGACACGCCCTACGTGCTCGAGACGGTGCGCCTGCTGGTCGAGCAGCTCGAGGTGCCCCTGATCGGCTTCGCCGGCGCCCCGTTCACCGTGGCCAGCTACCTCATCGAGGGCCGCCCGTCGCGCACCTACGCGAAGACCAAGGCGCTCATGCACGGCGACCCGGCGCTCTGGGAGCGGCTCCTCGACGCCCTCGCCGACCTCGCGCTGACCTCGCTGCGCTCCCAGGTGGCCGCAGGCGCCTCGGCCATCCAGCTCTTCGACTCGTGGGCCGGCGCCCTGTCCCCCGACGACTACCGCCGCTTCGTCCTGCCCTTCAGCACCAAGGTGCTCGAGGGCATCGGTGAGACCGGCGTGCCCCGCATCCACTTCGGGGTCGGCACGGGCGAGCTCCTCGGCCTGCTCGGCGAGGCCGGCGCCGACGTGGTGGGCGTCGACTGGCGGGTGCCGCTCGACGTCGCCCGCGAGCGGGTCGGGGGCCGGGCCCTCCAGGGCAACCTCGATCCGGCGCTGTGCCTGGCGCCTTGGCCCGTGGTCGAGGAGGCCACGCGGGACGTGTTGCGGCGGGGCGGCGGGCGCGGCCACGTGTTCAACCTCGGCCACGGCGTGCTCCCCGAGACCGACCCGACCGTGCTCGAGAAGGTGGTGGCCCTCGTCCACGCCGAGGGCGTCGCCCTCGCCGCCGACGGCCGCTGAACGTCCGTCGCGAGCCCAGCCTCGGGGCCGGTCCGGCACGGACGCGTC